>JAPDPT010000061.1 GCA_034506315.1 candidate division KSB1 bacterium
CTTGCTGCTGCTTCTTCTGCTGTTCCTCCTGTCTCTTCCTGGCCTCCTGCTCCAGGATGCTTCGCAAGCGCTCCAACTCTCGCTCGGCCTTCCGCCGCTCCTCCTTGATTCTTTCCAGTTCCTGCTCGGCGGACTCCGTCTCCCTTTGCTCGCGGATCATTTGCTCAAAGAGCTGCCTTCGGCTTTCCGCCTTCCGCATCAGGAGATCCCGCTCCGTCACCTTGTAGACGGAGGTGGGCAGGATGGTAAGATGCATCCCCACGTTCACGCGCCAGCCTGCGTAGTTGGGCATCTCTGCGATCTTGTGGACGCCGTAGAAGGCGTACACCGTCTCGTCCTTGTCCTTGCTCAGCCGGACGTCGACGCACACATCAAAGGAAAGCCAGGGATAGGGCTTGTACGTCACCCCGGGAGAGAGGTAGGTAAAGTCCTCGCGGCTGTAGGCGGTGATGGGCGGCTGGCGGAGGAACTTCGTCCCGAAGAGCTGAATCCAATAGTCAAACTTATCGGCCGGGTAGCGAAGACCCAGGGCGTAGTTCAGAGTCTGGGTGGGACTGAGGACCCGGATTGTGTCGACAAGGTCCGGGGCAAGGCTCAGCTTCTCACCCACATCGTTGTGGTGGTTGTAATTTAGGTTCAAATGAATGTTGAAAGCCTCCTCGGGATAGAGGGGGTCAAGAGTGTAGCTTGCCAAAGCGGTGAAACCCCACTCCCACGTGCCGGCCGAATAAGGCTCGAACACGAGGTTGTGGTACTTGCCCGTGGGGATCCGGCCGTTGGCGGCCAGCCCGTAGCTGAACGAGCTTCCCTTGCTGCCGTAGGAGCCAAACTTCACGGAGAGGAAGATGTCGTCGGGAATATTGTATCCGGGCGTCCCTTTGTTCGTGTCTTGGTAGATGATCGGGGAGACCGAAGCCTCGATGTGGCGGCTAATGCCGTAGGTGAAGTAGAGCGTGCCCTGGACATCCCAGTACGTCACAGCGCTGGTTATCCGGCCCAAGGACACGTGGCCCACCTTCCCGAAGAAGCGGCTGTGCGCGTACATCGTGAGGTATCCCGGCTCCATCACCCAGGCGGCCCGCACGTACGGTAAACCGCGGGCGCCATTGAGATGCTGAGCCTGCGCCGACATGCTGAGTGTGGCCACTAACAGCAGAGCACCGACCGCCTTGCGTTTCATCTTCCTGACCTCCACCCGGTCTTCCGTCCTCCTGAGCTCACACCCTCGTCACGGACAAAGGAAAAGCCGCCAATTGCTTTCGGCTCCCGCTGCGGCCTCAGGCGCCACCACATCGACGCGCCAGCGGTACACCCGCCCGCTCACCAGCGAATCGACCACAGCCGAGCCATCGGAATTGAATCGCACCTGCTCGACCAGGGCGCCGTAATCCGGGGTCACCACAGCAAACCACACCCTCGTATCGGCAGTGCCGTCAAAAAGCTTTATCACGTAGGCCACCGGCACTTCCCTCACTTGCCAGCGGAAAATCGGCACCCTCCCCCCTTCTTCCGAAAGGGCGTACGGCTTGTCAAGTAGCCGGTACGACAAGGTGTCGCTTGGACGGCTCCGCTCGCTTCCCCTTCTGGCAACCAGAAAATACCAATATCTCCTACCGATCGCAACCCCCTCGTCCAGATAACAGGTGTCCCGCGCACCCACACTGGCGATCTTCGCGAAGGAAACGGGGCGGTCGCACGCTCGATAAATTTCCACCGCAGCCTGTTCGTCCAGGTACCTTTGCCACTCGATCTGGATGGCGTCGCGATCGGGGACGGCGTCTAAGCCTCGCTCCTCCTCCGCCAGATCGCTTGGGGGAGGGAGCAGAACGGGGGCAGGCAAGGACAGCCGCGGTCCTGCCGCTTCTTCTCCGCAGCCCGCCAAGAGGATGATCGCCAGCGCCAGGCCGTAACCGATGCGTCCCGTCACCACGTGAGCTCTGCCCCGACCCGCTCTACCGCTCCCAGGGCCATGATTTGCCGGGCATACCCGAAGGACGCCGAGCGCACGGAAAAGACAAGTCCAAAACTCCATCCGTTCTCACCCCTGCCCGCCAGAAACTCGAGGTGGCCGGTCCGATAGGCCAGCCCGACGCGCGGCCCTCCGCTTTCTCCGAGGTCGTCCTGCAAGGCAAGAAGCAAGCGGGTACCTTTTCTCGACCGAAGAGAGTACGCCGCTCCCACGCTTGTGACGGGCTCCACCTCGCCTACCATCCCCGTCTCCCAGGTGAGTCGGGTGCGGGTTAGATCGGACCGGCGCCACGCCAGGAGGAGCTCCCCGTTTCGCAGACCCTCGCCGAATTGTCCGAGACCGATCCGCAAAGCCGCCCCAGCGTCGATGCCGTAGCCGTGAGCCTTCCACAGGTCCAGGCTCTGGCTCAGGCGCTTGAAGGCAACCCCAACCGGCAGCTCCAAGGACAGCTCGTCAACCAGCCAACTTGGACGGAGAGCCAGATGGAATCTGCGCGCCAGCCCCACGTAGAGCGCCGATTCGCTATCTTCGAACCTCCCAAGTGGCTCCCCGAGGCCCCGGTGGGTTGCCTCCCGCAGTCGATCACCGAAGGTCGTCGGAGCAAGCTCGGGATAGCGGGGGATCCCTTCCACGGAGAACTTCACGTAGCCCATCTGCAGGGAAGTGGCGAAACCAAGCGGTAGGCCGGCGGAGGCCGTGCGCAAGCTTGCCAGGGAACTTCCGAAGCTCCCGAAGACCGCGCACTCTTCGAAGTACGCAAACCGTCTGCCCCACAGACCCAGGGCTGGGTTCCACAGGAAAGACGTCGGTCCGCCGGGGAGAACCGACCCACACGCCCCGACCGCTACCGCTTCCACTCCCGCCCCGAGGCGCAGATACTCGGCGGCGTACTTCCCTCCGGCCGCAAGTAGGGTCGGATGGAGCACCGAGATCGCGAAACTCAGACCCACTCGCCAGGACAGCCGGCTACGGCACACGGGCGACCTTCGCGACGTGTTGCTGTTCTTTCCCCTCGATGCGAGCCCACAGACGCACAAAGTACACCCCTGGCGCCACAGGCTCGCCCCTGTCGTCCCGCCCGTCCCAGGAAACCTCGTGGTACCCGGGCGCCAACGGATCCGGATCCTCCGGCCGAACCAAGGTCCGTACGCGCAGGCCCGAAGGAGCAAAGACATCGATCCCCAGACGTTCGGCCCGCGCGGTTAACTCGTAAGCCAGGATCGTCTCCCCCCGAAAGGGGTTCGGGTAGTTTCCGAGGAACATCAGCTTGCCTGCGGCAGCGATCGAGATTCGCGTCGAAGCTGACGCCCAGTTGCCGGCACAGTCGCGTGCACGAGCCTCAATCCTGTGCTCTCCGCTCGCAAATGGAAGCCGCAGACGCCATACGGCCTCCGTGGGACTCGGGGTCGTGAGCTCGAGCAAAGGCCCGCTCTGGAGCGGCCTGCCGTCCAGAAAGAGCTGGAGGGAACCCGGCCTTATGTCGAGACCATTGGCATCCAGGGAACGCAGGCAAAGCTCATCCGGTGCCACGAAGTCGCCGGGGGCAAACTCCCTCCCTCCGCACAAGAACAGGAGAGCAGGAGGAACCCGATCTTCGACCCGGAAAAGCCCCAGCCTTGCCTCGCCCTTGCCGGAGAGAACTACAGCGGCGCTGCGTCCGTCGTCCAGGACAAGCCACAGCCCTCGGCGGTCGAGAAAGCACAGTCGGACTTCTTCGGCCGATGGGACATCGGGCGAAAGGGTGATTGCGAGCGCGGTCTCCTCATCGGCCTCGCAACGCAGGCAGAGCCCTCCTACTCCTCCTATCGCCTGGGGACGAAAATGGGGTTGCACACAGCGGAGGGAGTCCAGAGGCAAAAGGTCGTAGATGATGGCTACCGTATCCCGCGGACAGGCGTAAAGGCGCAGGACAAAGGGACCGATGGCCGCGGAGTCGGCGGTTCCTGCTCTCGATCGGATTTTTCCGGAGGGCGCAGCCCACAGAACGGGCGCTTCGAGACGCTTGAGCAGGGCCCGAACCTGGCCGCCCTCCAGATCCCGATATTCCAGACGAAGCCAAGCCGGTGCTGTCGCCTCCGGCCACGGGAAGCGCACGCGCTGGCGCGAAGCGGATTCCATCTTTACGGTGTCTCCTCCCATCCAGCGCCAGGGCCCGGCGTCGGTAGGACCCGAGTAGAAATGAATCACGCAGGCACGCCCGGCATTATCTGCCTCGCTCGTGACGGTGAGGACAACGTAAAGCCTCGATCCCTGCACCTCCAAGCCCACCGACTGCCAGTCCACAGCATAGCCAGCCTCGGGCAGCACGTCCAAACGGAAGCTGCGGGAAGCAGAAATGCTTCCGTCGCTCCCCTGCACCCAGAGGTCGACACCTACGACTCCCGGCCTAAGGAACACAATTGGCTCAGCCGTCCAGTAGAGATTCTCACCGGCAGCACGCAATTCCGTCGTGGAGCGCAGCCCCGGAGAGGAGAGGAAGAGTCGGGAGCCTCTGGGGATGTGGGCGCGCACGCCTACGCGCACCCCCTCTCCTACCCGAGGCCGGCCCGGTTCCCACCAAAGGGAATCAATCCTTGCGGTTCCGCAGGTGGGCCGAAGCACGGTGTGACAGAGGACGCCCGCGCCCCCGTCCCAGAAGGTCCCGCGAACCATGAAGGAATCCGGGCGGATCGTGGATCCCCGCAGGGAAACGATCGCGCTGTCTCCCTGCCACTGGAACGGCATTTCGGTAGCCCTGGCTGGCTGGGACGGATGAAAGGCCTCGAGGTGAAGTGGGACCACCCCGTTTGGGATTGGTCCAATCGCCACGACCTCCGCATCCTGGTCCATCCAGCGAGCTTCGAGCTCCAGCATCCTCCGCGCGAGGCGGATCGGCGTGGCCGGATCCCCAAGGAGTGTGTATTGATTAAGCTGAGACTTGGCAAGCGCGGTCGGGTAGCGAGAATAGTACCTGCACTTGGCGAGGCGTACAGCCTCTCCAATCGTGGAAATGCCTTCATCTCCGAGGACACGCAGGAGCTCGCACAGCAGGTAGTAATCGTTCCAGACCCAACCCACGCCCGTAGCCCCCAAAACAGCAACCGCCCCTCCACCCTCGTGCAGGAGAAGCCGTGTCCCGAGCGAACCATGGCCGTCGAACGCTCCGGTGAAGCACGTCCAACTGGCTACAACCGGTAGCCTGTTGCCGTTCTTCAGCTTTTGTACACCATCGTAGGTTAGGAGGGAGTTGTCCGACCAGATCCGGCCGCCGCCGTGACCGAGGAAGTGGACCATTCCCAAGCCTTGGTTCCACGCTTCGACGAGCTCACCGGTGCCGCCCGTGTATTCGCTGGGTGGTGGACCGGCGTCCATCCGCCGCAGGAGGTGAGCGCGGTCGAACTGCTGGCCAAGCAGCTCCGTCAGCTGCTGCCGGAAGGCCGATCCCACACCCGCAATGGCCAGGACCCGATCCAGCCATTCGCCGGGGGGAGCCTCTTCGTAGGCACAGATCTTCTCCACCACGATCCGGAGTTCCTCGAGATTGCGCACGGGGAGGCGGCCCGTCGCAACCTCCGGCAACGGCTCAGACGGGGAACGTACGGAGAACTGATTGTCGCAGGGGGCTGACCCGTACTTCACTGTCTGGACCCAGAGGCTGGGCACCAAACACGATGGATGGTCAAAGACATCGCGCACGAGAGCACTCGCTCCCAGCAGGAGAAGATACCTCGGTCTGCGGGGCCATTTTTGGAGCGCCTGGAGGAGGAATCGCCGAATCGCCTCCGGCGTGCACAGGCCGCAGGCAAACTCGTCGTAGATCTGCTCCACAGGTACCCTGGCTACTCCGAGCCCACGCCTCTCCCGCAGGGCTACCAGCTTGTCCAGGACGGGTGCTTGGAGAAACGAATCAGGCCCCACGATCAGGTAGTCGAAGCCCGGAAGCCAATCCGAGGCCCAGAACGAGACCTTTGCGGGCCAGATGCGGACCGGATCTCGCTTGCGTTCGGGCTCGAGAGCGACGTAAACATCCGCGGGGCCAACCGACTCGTCTTCGAAAGCCACCTCCCACCTCAGGGGATCCTTCGGAGAGCGGCGGAGTTGGAAGCCGCGCAGCTTCCCCACGCCCAGCTTGAAGATCTCTACTTCGGGCTTGCAAAACCCGGTCACGCGGAAGCGCAACCGGCCGGTGGAGGATAGAGGAGGGCCGCTGAACTTCAGGTAGCCATCCACGATCTCGTACCGCTGAGGGAAATCGAGCTCAGCCCAGTTGAACAGTACTTCCTCTGCTTCGTTGGCACTGAGGTTCAGAATTCCAAGGACGTTGACACCGGGATGAAGGAGCGCTGGCGAAAGACCATCCACCTCGGCGAAGCTGGCGATCACGTAGTCCTGGTCCCGCCATTCAATGGGGTCTCCGATCTGACGGCCATTGAGAAGAACCTGCACACGGTGTCTGCCCTGCTCGCCGTAGGTCCTGCCGGAAAGGCAGACCTTCAGCCCCATCTGGGCGAAGCGCCCCGTGTCCGGCACGGGCAATCGAAAGGCGAAAAGTTCGAGGCGTCTTCCGCCGACGGTTCCCCAAAACCAATGATCACGCTCCACGGGGTAAGGGATGCGTCCCAGCCGATCGAAAATCTGGTCCTCCTCCAGGTGTATCCTTGCGGGGCCCCACGTCACCTCCGGAAGATCGGCGCTCGTCACTCCGACGTCCAAGGGCACAAGCCAGGCTTCCGGAGCCGACGCGCTGCGCGTAAGCCAGTAGATGTTGGTCCGTGTGTACGCATCGTAGTAGCGGTCGTCGACCGCCGGATGGGGAGGGAGTTTGTACGGTTCCCCCCAGAATTCGATCGCATCCCCATCGTCCAGAAGACCGTCGCGGTCTTCGTCCTCCACCCAAATGGGCACGGGTTTCCCCTGGCACATGAGGCGCAAATGGGCTACCCGCGCTCCTCGCCACCCGGGATCCACACTGAAGATCGTGCGCCCACTAATGCGGTAGATCCCCTCCTCCCGCACAGCGATCTTCAGGGCGGGAGTCCCCATCGGTACGTGTTCGGAAAGAAGGGGCAGAGTGCCCAGGGGAAAACGGCTATCCTGGTACACAGACTGAGCCTCTTCCTCCCGTTCCGGCACGAGCTCGAAAAGCTCGCATCCGGTGTCTGTGATTGCCAGGTCAAAGCGAATCCCGGCCCCCTGAGGCCTATTCCCCTCGCCACCTACCGGTCGGGCAAGGATCAGGATGATCAGATACAGAGGCCCACTCCGCCCCCATCGCCTTGCCCATTTCCATTGGCGTGAGCTTCCCCTGCTTCGCACGCCCACCCCCAGAACGTACCAATCAGTTCACCTCCACCTCGGGCACATCCCCACTAAGGAACAGCCGGCACTGCCTCTTGATTCCTCCCTGTTGCCACGTGGCTGCGACTGTCGGACCGTCCGCCTCCAGAGCCAGCACAGGCGAAGGTTCCCCGCTCTTCGCCAGCCCGATGGCCGTTGCCACCCAGAGGTCCGTACCCGGACCACAGCCCACTTCAACGTACTCGTACGGATGAGCAGCTCTGCTGAGTGGCAACCTGCCCGGGGCCAGTCGAACCTCCCTGCTGGAAAGCACGCGCGCCTCCAAACGCCCTCCAGGCCGTTGCAGGCAGAAGCGGTCGGGTCCGACGGACAGCGTCGCGGCACCGTCCGTGTTGTCCGGGAAGAATCGCAGGGCCACCGAAACCGGCCTACGCGCCACCACCCGGTCCAGTAGCAGTAGGCCTCGGGGTACGACCCAGACGAGGGTGCGGATCACGGATAGGATGTCCTTGTCCACGAGGGCGTACGCCGGAGTGGCATCACTGGTAAGGCTAAGCCAGGATCCCCGGTCCAGGTACCTTCGGATGGTTGCCGTAGCTTCGGAGGGGTTGGTGCCCTCGCGCCCGTCGTGGTAACCGTGGCCCCGGCCGTCGACCAAGACCGCATTGTGCGCTTCGGTAAGGCGTAGAAGCCAAGCTTCGTCCCGCCGATCGTAAGAGGCTCGTGCCGGATCGCGGAGCAGCCACTCACCGAACGCCTTCAGGGCGACGGAATTGCGATCGGCGTGTTCATGGTTTGCGGGCCCGCCGCTCCGGAAGGCCACCACTACGTCCTCGTCGGCCCACCCGGACCTCCACACAACCCAGTCGTTCTGGAACCGCTTCCGCTCCAGATGAGCCGGCCATTCGCTGGCTACCGGCACCTCGGGATCGAAAACGATGGGGGTGAACTCGTCCCAGAACCCGGCTCTTTCCAGGCCCACCTTCTGCGCCAGTGGGTCCCGCAGCTTGGCGGCAATGGCAAGCGGAGCCGTCTGGAGAAAGCTCCCCCAGCTATCGGAGAAGTTCACGATGTCGGCGACTTCGCCGTCCCGCAAGATCATTTGCCACCACCGATCCGGCTGCTCAGCACGGGACCCCGCCTGCATGGCCAGCGCGAACTCCACCTGCGCGCCCAGATCCACCAAATCGAACAGATCGATCCCGTACACCCTCTGGAGTCCTCTCAGAAACAGCAGCAAATTGCTGGTTGCGTACCCCCAGTAAGCCACATTCTCCACGTAAGTGCCGTCCGGCAGAACCGTCCGACTCCAAAAGTCCGCCACGTGCGCCCGTGCCGTAGAAAGCCAGAGCTCAGTCCGCGGGTCCTTTGCCTGCAGATAGAGGCTCCCGACGCCCAGGGCGGAAAGCGGCACCGCGTGGAGGTTCGTGGCCCGCAGGATTTGAGGCCAATGCGAGAAGTCGATCTCCGACAGGTTTGTTTCGGCATCGGGCGCAAACCTCCAACCCTCCACCTGATCGGGATGCCCCATCCCCCACAAGGCGCGGTAACAAGGCGCACAGCCCTTCTCTGCGAGTTGGTGCTCCATTTCCGCGCGCAGGTTGCTCGGTAGACGATCTCCGACCAGCTCCAGAGCTAAGACTACGCTGTGCACGGCTTCGGAGGCCCGCTGGATCCCTATGGGTCGGTCACCGTCGAGGAAATAATCCCAGGTCGGGAAAGTCCCCAAGGTCTCCAGAGCGCGTTGGACAAGACGGAGGCCTCGTTTATCCCCAACTACCGCCGCAAGCAGCGCCCCACGCCGCAGATGAAGGCAAATTTGGGGCATGTCCCAAAGCCGTCTGCGGTAAGTGGCTTCCGATTCCAGGAAACGAAGGGCAGAACTCACGTCGTAGCGCTCGAGGGCTCCCCGAACGTGAGCCATGGCCGGAAGAGCCACCTTGGACCGGAGCTGTGGGATCTCTTCCGGGTCGACAAAAACAGCTCGGTTCGGATGTCGTTCCCGTTCCAGCCCCCTCGTTAGACAAAGGGGTAATGCGAGGGCAGAGGCAGCACTTCTCAGGAACGTCCGTCGCGGAATCCCGTCCAGCCCCCATTGCTTCTTCTCCCTACCATCCGTCATTGGCCTCCTCCGTGGCGAGCAAGAAAAGCCGGGGTTGTGAACGTCGGTTAAAATAGCCAAACGGCCGTCCGCAGACAAGAGGAAAGCTCGGGCCGCCGGCATTTCGCACCGCTGCGTTCGAAGCCGGCGTCGATCCCGGAAAGGGGCGGGAGGCATCGGTCGCAAAGCGGCGCGAGAGCGCACCTGCGTGGGCGGAGGCTAAGCCTACATCTCGGCCCAGGGCCGTTTGCATTTGCTTCGAAGAGCGGATAAATTGAAGCGCTGAGAGCCGGCCACCAGCCTGGAGCCCACTGAGCGGGCGATGCTCGACGGAGCGCGGACCTCCGAGCGGACGGGTTCGGCCCAAGGGGCAAACCATAGGAGGCAGCGCGTGCGCAGCGAGCCCATTCCACTGGACAAGCTACCCGGACTTCCCCAGCTGACCCGAAACTACCTCTGCGACTTCGATCGGGTAGCCGCACTGTTCGACGCCCCGCCCTCGTTGAACCGGTCGTGGTCGGAGTCGGCGGACGGGAACCGCAGGCAGCGTGTGAACCCCGCAGCCCTTGCTGAGATCTTGGAGGACCAAAATCGTTCGCTTGGTGCACCTGCCCGGAGCCTGGCCAACGTGCGCCTTCTGGCACAAGAGGAAACCCTTGCCGTGGTCACAGGTCAGCAGGTAGGCTATCTCGGGGGAGCCGCCTACACCTTGCACAAGGCGTTGACGGCCGTACGGCTCGCCGAGCACATCGCCCGGACCACAGGCAGGCCCTGCGTACCGGTCTTCTACCTGGTCTCGGAGGATCACGACCTGGACGAAATCCGTCACGCGCACATTCTGGGGGAGGCGCACGAGCTCATCCGTCTCTCTCTGGAACTGAGCGCGACCCAGAGGCCCGCTTTTCAGGTCAGCCTGCCCGAAACGTGCGCAGAGCACCTGGAGATCTTGCGAAAACGTCTACCGGAAACGCCCTTCCGGGATGAGCTGCTGGGAGCCCTGTCGGCCACGTACCAGCCGGGCGAGACCCTGCCCAGAGCTTTCGCGCGCTGGATGCTCACCTTGTTGCAGGATGCGGGGTTGGTCATCCTCGACGCGTCCGATGGCCGGCTCAAACGGTTGGCCTCTCGGCTCTTTCTCTGGGAGATCGAGGAGGGTTCTGCCTCCACGAGGGCCCTTATTCAAGTCAACCGGGAGCTTGAAGCTCGCGGGTACCAGCCGCAGATCCAGGTGCGCGGAGGCCGCTTCAACCTTTTCTTCCTCGAGCGCGGAAGGCACGCGGTCCACGAGGAGGGGCCCGAGGTGGCGGTTCCGAGCCTTGGTCGGCGCTGGAGCAAGAGAGAATTTCAGGCGATGATCGAGGAAAACCCGGAATGCTTGAGTCCCAACGTGGTCCTGCGACCGCTGTTCCAAGATCTGCTTCTGCCGACGGTCGCTTACGTGGCAGGACCAGCCGAGATCGCCTACTTCGCCCAGCTGAGCGCAGTCTATCGGAGCTTTGGCCTCCAGATGCCGGTTATCTGGCCCAGGGCTACGTTCACCTTGCTCACGCCACCTGTCCAAAGATATCTGGATCGCCTCGGGCTTGAGCCGGCGCAGGTCGTGGCCGGGAATCGCGTTCACCAGCTCCTCACCACCCGGGACGAGGAACTGGCGGAGATCCACGAGCATGTTGCTCAGCTCGCCCACTGGGTTACCGAGGGCTGGGGTCCCCTGCATCGGGCCATCGTCTCCCTCGACGGCTCTCTGGACGGCTACCTGCGCAAGACTCTGACCCACATGCTCCATTCGCTCCAGGAGGTCGAGGCGAAGGCCGCCCAGGCCAAGCGGAGGAAGGACCAGGACCTCGCTCGCCAGCTCCAGGCCATCGAGAACACCATTCGGCCCCTTGGCAAACTTCAGGAAAGAGTGCTGAGCCCCCTCTCCTTCCTGGTACGGACGGGTCCGGAGCTGCCGCGTCTCCTCCTGGAGCAAATTTCGCTGGATTCTTTCGAGCACCGAATCTGTTATCTTTGAGCGGGCCTCCAACGGCCCGTCGGCGACGGCAACCGATCTGAAGGCGACGGCGCTTTCTCGGGGAGGAAAATGGCGGCAGTGAAGCTCGACGTCTTAGCGTTCGGTGCTCATCCCGACGATGTGGAGCTGAGCTGTGGGGGCACGGTGATCAAGCTCAAACGGCAGGGGTACCGTGTCGGGGTGGTGAGTCTGACGCGCGCGGAGCGCGGCACCCGCGGGGACTGGCAAACGCGCCTCAAAGAGTTCGAGGAGAGCGCCAGGGTCATGGGACTTGACGTGTGGGAGGCCCTGGACATCCCGGATACGCAGATCGAGCTGACCGAGGGGAACCGGCTCAAGGTGGTTCAGGTTCTTAGGCAGTATCAGCCCGAGCTCGTGATTGCCCCCTACTGGAAGGACCGGCACCCTGACCACGCGTACGCAAGCCGTCTGATCCGGGAGGCAGCCTTTTACGCCGGGCTCCTGAGAGTCGACACGGGGCTACCTCCGCACCGCCCGCGGACGATCGTCTACTATCCCCTGTATCTGGATTTTGTCGCCTCTTTTGTAGTGGATGTCACCGACACCTTCGACACCAAACTGGAAGCGATTCGCTGCTACCGGTCCCAGTTCGAGGACACCGCACTTGCCTCCTCCCCAGCCACGATTCTGAGCTCGCCGGATTTCCTGGACTTCCTCGTGACACGAGCGAAGTACTGGGGAGCCAAGATCGGTGTGCGCTACGGGGAGCCCTTTCGGTGGCACGGGCCAGTCCCTGTGGCCGACCTCATGCGCACATTCGGGCACCTCACGGAATTGCGATAGGTGGACAATATCCTGGAGGGGTGGGCTGCACAGCGCCGGGCGCGGACCGAAAGACAGGGTTAGCCAGGCAGGGAGAAGCGGCGTTGAACATCGGCATCATCTGCTATCCGACGGCAGGCGGTAGCGGGGTAGTTGCAACGGAGCTGGCCATGGCCCTGGCTCGCCGAGGCCATCGGGTACATCTGTTCAGCTACGCTCACCCCTTCCGCCTTCCATCGTTCCACGAGAACCTGATCTTCCACGAGGTGGAGGTGTCGAGCTATCCGCTCTTCAAGTACCCCCCGTACGACCTGGCCCTGGCCGCGCGCCTGGCCGATGTGGCTGCAGAGGAAGGTGTGGAGCTCCTCCATGCCCACTACGCGGTTCCCCACGCAACGAGCGCATGGCTGGCCAAGCAGCTGGTGCCCTCCCTGCCCCTGCGCGTTGTAACCACCCTACATGGAACCGACGTGACCCTGGTTGGGGCTGATCCCTCGTACTACCGCGTCGTGCGTTTCTCGCTTCTACACTCGGATCGTATCACAGCTGTCTCCCAATTCTTGCGGCAGGAAACTTTGCGGGAGTTCGCGATCGACCGGGAAATCCTGGTCATCCCGAATTTCGTCGACACGCAGCGCTTCGTTCCCTTGCCGCGAGGGTCCGGCCGATGCTTCCTTGCCCCCCGCGGTGAACCGATCCTGCTCCACGCCAGCAACTTCCGCCCTCTCAAGCGGGTCGGAGATGTCATTCGGATATTTGCCCTTGTCCGCCGCCAGGTTGAGGCTCGCTTGGTCCTGGTGGGGGAAGGCCCGGAGCGTCCTGTGGTTCAACGCCTTGCGGAGGAGCTCGGCGTTGCTTCCGACGTCGCCTTCCTTGGTGAGCAGGAGTATCCGGAGCGCCTCTACGCCTGTGCAGATCTCTTCCTGCTCACCAGCGAGCAGGAGAGCTTTGGCCTCTCCGCCCTGGAAGCTATGAGCTGCGGCGTTCCGGTGGTAGGCACGCGGATCGGCGGACTGCCCGAATTGGTCCAGGATGGCCAAACCGGGTTCCTTTTCCCTGTGGGAGATGTGGAGGGAATGGCCCAGGCCGTTCTCAAGCTCCTGCGCGACGCAGAGTTTAGAGGTGAAATGGCAAGACGTTGCCGCGAGCTGGCCTGCGAACGATACGATCAGGCGCGGGTAGTGGACCTCTACGAAAGGCTTTACCTCGACGCCCTTACCCGTCCCTGAAGAGCCCCGAGGGACTGTCTCGCCGCCTCGAGCTGAACGAATCCACGAAAGGAGCTCCCCCTAAAAATGCCGAAGGCGGCTACCGCCGCCTTCTTCCGTGGGCGATACTGGATTCGAACCAGTGACCTCTGGTATGTGAGACCAGCGCTCTAACCAGCTGAGCTAATCGCCCTCGATGCACAACTAATTTAATCCAACTCCACCCCCCTGTCAAGGGCTTTTTGACCGCGGTCGAAGCAGTTCCACGACCAGGGCTGCCCGCTCAAGAGCCGGAACCGGAGCCCTACTATCCCGCCGCGTGCGGCACGTTGCCACCGGAAACCCACACCGGGCCCGGCCCATTGCTGTGAGCCTGGATTCGAGGCAACCAACTCAAGAAACTGCTTCCGCATCCGATAGGATGCTTAGCCGCCGAGGGTTCCTTGTGCCTGCAGGGGGGAGCCGTCACGTTTCGCACGGAAGCGCAGGAGAGGAGATGCTTCAAGCCAGGGTCAAAGATGGCGTACTGATACTGCGGTTCGACAGCCGCACCTCCCTCACGGCGGAAAACGGCACCGCCTTTCTCGAGGAAGGCAGCCGCTTACTCCACACCGCTCCGGCGGTGATCCTCGATTTCGCTAACCTCGAATTTGTCGATAGTGCCGGGCTCCGGCAACTGATCGCCCTCAGGAAACAGGCCCGCAAGACGGGGAAGGCCATCGCCCTGGCCAGGCTCCGTCCTCCCGTTCGAGAGGTTTTCGAGGTTACCCGCCTGACCCGGGAGTTCCCTATTTACGCCGACCTGCGGGCCGCCTTGCGCGCTCTGGCCGGACATCGTTGGCAGGGAGGCGAAAGCAACGGGGACAGCCTCAAGATCGAGACGAAGGCTGTCACCCGAGGGGTCTGGATCCGTGCTACCGGCTGTGAATCCCTGACGCAGACCAATGTCTCGAGCCTCGTTTCAGCCCTGGAGAAATCCGCGCGGAAGGGAAAGCAGATCATCGCGGACTTGCGGGCCTTCACGCACATCGATAGCGCGGCCCTGAGCCAACTCTACGGAGTGTACGCGGCGGCCAGGCAAAACGGCTGCGAGCTCACCTTCGTGGTGCAGTCCAGCCTGGCTGCAGTATTCCTGGCGCAGGTGCACAACTGGAAGGACGACGTCGTCACGGATGTGCACCAGGCGATCGACCGTGTCGGGCCATCCAATGCGGTGACCGTCAGCCGCGGCGGCCGTCAAGGCCAGTCGGACTCGCTCCTCGACTTTTTCTTAGCCACAGAAAAAAACGGTCGGCCTCGGAGCAGATAGGAGGGCACTTGCTGAGAATTGCGGACAGAGCGGGCTTGACGAAGGATTTCGTCCTGACGATCTCCTTCGTCCTCCTGGGACTGGCGGCGGTCAATTACACGCTCTTTCCAAATGATCCCGGGTTCCTCACCATCACCCCAAACCCCTACCTCTTGGCGGTGCTCATCGGAGCAGCCCAGTTCGGCCTCCTTGGCGGCCTGTGGTCGGCCCTCTTTGCGAGCGGTCTGGTCATCCTGCAGAGCGGGGTGTTGCGTCCGCCCAGTCTTGGCTCACCTTTCCCACCCAGCAGCCTTCTTCCCATCGTAGTACCCAATTTCGTAGCGGCTCTCGTGATCGGCCAGCTGCAACAGCTCCACCATGGGAAATACCAACGCCTCAGGGTGCACCACAGTGAGCTGGAAGCGGAAAACTACCGCCTCAAGGAACAACTGCTTGCGGTCACGAAGGTCAAAGAGGAGCTGGAGCAGCGGATTCTGGGGCAGGAGGCCACCCTGCACAGTCTCTACAAGGCCTTGAAGGCGCTCGAAGTCCTGGAGGAAAGGCAAGTCTACGAAGGCATCCTCGAGGTCACGGAGAGATTCACGGGGGCGAACAAGTCTTCCCTCTACGTTGTGGACTACTCGCGGGACGAGGCTGTGCTGGTGGCCAGCCGGGGATGGAGCTCTTCGCCGAAGGGTCCAAATCAGCTGCCGCTCTCGGATCCCCTTGTGCGGGCCCTGTTCGGTCGGAACGAACCCCTGACCGTAAAGGAGATCAGCGAGAATCCGTCTCTGCATCAGGCGCGCAAGAGCCTCGGTCTGGAATCCCTTGTCCTAGTGCCGATCTACGTTCGGGGAGTCGTCCTGGCTATTCTGAGCGTAGACGACATCCCCTTCCTCCGCCTTACGATTCCCACGCTCCGCACGCTGCGGATCATTGCCGAGTTGGCCTCTCCGGCGCTGGCGAACGTGGTGCGCTTCGCCGAGCTGGAGGCCAAGGATCAGATCGACAAGATGACGGAACTTCCCAATTACCGCTACTTCCTGGAGTCGCTCACGCACGAGCTGCGGCGTGTGTCGCGGCACAAGCTTCCTCTGACCGTGGTGGCGTTCGAGATCGCCGAAGCGGACCAGCTCCAGGCTTCTCTTTCGCCGGAGGCCTGGCAACTTGTCGTGCGCGTGGTGGGAAAGATTCTGCGCCATGATCTGCGGGAGATCGATCTCGTCTGCGCCGGCCGCCGTCCCGGCACCTACTGGGTAATGCTTCCCCTCACCTCTGTGGACCAGTCCCTTAAGGTGGTGGGGCGGCTGCAGCAGCGGATCCGGGCTTCTAATAAGCTTCTCGGGCTGAAGCGTGCAAAGCTGGACCTGCTCTTCGGGTTCGCCGCCTACCGACCCTACGTGCGCGATGCCCAGATGCTCGTCCAGTTAGCCGAGCAATCCCTTGACCTGTCTCGGCAGGCCAAGGACAAGCCGGACGCGGCGGACCAGAGGCGAGCAACTGAAGAAAGGGCCGATGTGGCGTAGAAGGCGCAAGAAGGCAGATCTTACCCTGAAACTCGGGCCCCCGCGCTATCGACCCCGGACGGTGGCGGAGGCCCAGAAGGCCCTGGAGCTCGGGGTGATCGACATCCCGGAATACGTGGAGCTGAGTCTCTCCATGGAACCGGCTGTCGATGCGCTGAGCGATCCCGATCTGGCCGTGCGTCGCAGGGCCATTCTGTACCTGGTCCGACACGAGAACCGCGCCTGGGCCGTGCAAAAGTTGCGGGAACTGGTCGAGCAGGCCGACGAGGAGTCCAAACTCTACGCCCTTGAGGCCCTTGAAGAACTCGACAACGCGTACCAGGAAGCCTTCCACCACCTCGAACAGAGGAGGCGCCGCACGGGAGGCACAAAGGACACACTCCTCCTCGCCCTCCTCTGCCTTGACTACGTCAACAGCGGTCTGCCCGGACCCTCTCTGGGTCAGTGGTACCTGAAGAAAGCCATTCGGCTGGTGGACCAGGTCCTGGTTAGGGACTCGACTCACCCGGAGGCCTACCACGTGCGCGGGAAACTCTGGAAGGCCATTGGCGAGCCGACGAAGGCCATACAGGACCTACGGGAGGCCCTTCGCCTCCGACCTCTCGAAGCGAAAATCTATCTGGACCTTGCGGAAGGCTTCTTCGCTTCCGGCGATTACCAATCGGTGGTCCATTGCTGCCGCTACGCTTCCCAGTCGCCGCTGGCCCCCCACCAAGAGGAGGTTGTGCAGTTCTGGCTGAGCGAAGTGGACGGCGAGGTTACGGTCGCACAATGAAGACACTCAGAGGCGAAACGGACGCAAACGCGGGCTTGCGGGCAGCCGAAACCACCGGTTCCCCGCGCCAGACGGGCGAGGGAACGGGCACGCGGCGCCATCTCTTCGCCGCGGCAACCGCGCTTGCGTTCGTGGTCCTGACCAGCTGGGTCCAGCCCGGGAGGTGCCGCACCAGTACGCCCTCGGAGTGGAGTCTGGACATCCTGGCTCTCTACAAGAGCAGCGAGGGACAGACAGAAGAGGACAATCCCGTTTACGAGTTCTTGGAGTTTCCCCTCAGCTTCCTTGGCTACCGGGTTCACTACTACGACCTGAGCCAGGGAATCAAGAACCTCGGCTCAACCGATCGGTACGCGGCCATTGTCACCTGGTTCTGGGACGACGACCTTGCGGGCGCCTCTTCCTATCGGCGCTGGCTTCTGCAACAGCTCGAGGCCGGCAAGAAGCTGCTCATCTTCGGGACCTTTGGCGCCGTATCTGAGCCCCGCGCCAGCCCGAGCGCAGAGGACTTGCGGGAGGTGGATGCGGTTTTCGCAGCTCTCGGAGTGCGCTACCGCCACGACGATTGGGCTTTCGGGCGAGCCGCTCGCCTCCTTCGCCTCGCTCCCGGTTACTTCGGCTTCGAGCGCGACCCCGCCGTCGACCCTCCGAAAGGATTCTATCCCCTTGTGCAGGAGAGCCCGAACGTCTACCCTCTGGTGGAGCTCGAGGCGCCCCCGGGATCCAGGCGGCGGTACCTCTCCGGTTTCATTTCCCCTCGGGGGGCTTTCCTGGCACAAGGTTTCGCCTACTACGTAGCTCCTGGCCGGCCGAGTGAGTTCAAACCGCAATTTTACGTGGATCCAATCCGTTTCCTCCGAGCCGCGCTGGGGTGCCAGGAGGCCCCTCATCCCGACCTCGCCGTTCTCTTCGGGCGTCGCGTGTTTTTCGCCCGGATCGACGGCGACGGCTTTACCTCTGTCAGTGAGCTTCGCCCCAATTACCTGTGCGGCGCTGCCATGCGGGACGAGATCCTCGTCCCAACCCCTCTGCCCTTCACTGCCTCCTGCATTCAGGGTGAGGTCGATCCCACGTACAAGGGCTCCGAGCTCTTCGTAGAGCTTGCACGCGAGGTTCTGACCCTTCCTAACGTGGAGCCGGCAAGCCACGGACTCGGTCACCCCTTGGACTGGGAGACGGGTAAGTTGGCCCTGGCCGATCTTCCCGGCTACACGCAGCTCGACCCTGAGCGCGAGATCTTCGGGTCCCTGTCGTTTCTCAATCAGACGGTGCTGCGGGGGAAGAGGCACACCGGCCTTTTTCTCTGGACCGGCCTGTGCAACCCACCCCAATCGGTCCTGCGGGAGGTCCGAGAGCGCGACCTGCTCGCCATCAACGGGGGGAATTGCCTGGTGCTGAAAGATGCCCCCTCACTGGCTAATTTCAGTCCCCCTTATCGCCATGTGGGCGGGGAGATTCAGGTGCTGCGGCGGGCCGCAAACGACTACGAGTTCACCAACTCCTGGCAAGGGCCTCTGGACGGGTACCGCGACGTCCTGACCACGTTCGAGTACGGCTGGCGCCATTACCCCATGGTTCCGATCGATCTTTACGTGCACTGGTACAGCGCGGAGAAGCAAATCTCCCTGCAGGCCCTCAAGGACGTAATCCAATGGGTGCGGACCCAGTTGATTTGCCCCGTCCCCACAAGCGACTACGTTCGGGCCGCCCTGGACTTTCTGACCGTCCGCGTGAAGCAGGAAGACGAGCGCACCTGGTCGGTGACAACGGGCGGCAACCTGCGCACCGTGCGCTTCGACCGCGACGACCGGATCGTGGATCTCCGAAAAAGCCGCGGTGTGGTCGGTTACTGCCGCCGACGGGGCTACCTGTACGTCCACCTGGATGAGGGGACGGAACACCGCATTCGCCTTGCTCCAGCGGACACGCAGATGGTGTTCCCCCCTTTCGTTGTCGAATCCGCCAATCCAATCCGGCGATGGGAAAGCGATCCTGAACGTCGCTCCGTGTCGTTCACGGCCTGGGGGTTCGGCCAGACCGAGATCTGGCTTGCGGGACTGAATCCGGGCCAGCCGCACCGGATCGATAGTCCGAATCAGCGCAAGATCTACTTCGCGGAGAGCGATTCCCTGGGGCGACTCTGTGTGCGCGTGCCCATTCAGGGCGATCTGGCGCTGCGCATCCAGCCTTCCCATCGGGCTCTTTGGGCGATGTCGTACGGACGGTACGGAGTACTTATCGCCGTGCTGCTTCTGCTGTCGCTTTACAGCATGGCGCTCGCCAAGAAGAGGGCCAAACAGCTACAGCAAGAAGAAGAGGCGACCTGGTCGCGTCTACGCACCTCCGGCGATCCACGACTTAGGAGACACACTGGCAGGGGAAGTCGCTAATGCGGGTTTGCCTCGTCTGTGAGGGATCGTATCCGATTGCCGTTGGCGGAGTGGCCGAGTGGACACATCGTCTCATCCGACGCCTCCCGGAGGTAGAGTTCGTTCTCTGGACCGTGACCCCAACCGGGAGGGAAGAGGCGAAGTACGATCTTCCGCCCAATGTCGTGGCCTGGAAGAGGGTGAGCCTGGAAGGGGAACCCCCGCCGGAGCTCCCCGCAGTGGGAGACCGTATCGAGGTCTGGAACGAGATCACCCGCTTTCATCTGGAAATGCTGGACCATCGAATGAGCCGGTTCGCACGGGTGCAGGAGCTGGTGAGCGGCCCTCGGCGCCGCTTGAACCTGCACCATCTGGTGCGGGACGAGCAGAGCTGGCGCCTGCTCTCGTTTTTCCACCAGTCCAACGATGCCGTCCACCCATTCTCGGAGTATTACTGGGGCTGGTACGCCACCCACGTACCGATGCTCAAGCTCCTCGAGGAGCCGGTTCCCCAAGCCGATGTGTACCACGCCACCTGTACCGGCTATGCAGGCTTCCTTGCCAGTCTCGCCAAGCTTCGAACGGGGCGCCCGATGCTCCTTACCGAGCACGGGATCTACGTCAGAGAGCGGGAAATCGAGATCTACAGCGGGGAGACGGTCAAGGGCTATCAGAAGCAGATGTGGAGCAACCTGTTCCGCAGCCTCGCACGGATCTGCTACGACCAGGCGGATCTGATCATCAGCCTTTCCGAGCGAAATCGTAACCATCAGCTTTCGCTTGGGGCGGCGCCGGAAAAGACCCGCGTCATTCCGAACGGCATCGAGGTAGAGAATTTCCACGGCCTGCGGCAAGCTGACCGGATTCCCGTGCCCCAGATCGGCCTGGTGGGACGGGTCGTGCCGGTCAAGGACGTACGAACGTTCATCATGGCCGCGCGGATCCTTAAGAATCGCTTCCCCACCGCACGGTTTTGGGTTGTGGGACCTACGGACGAAGATCCGGTCTACTTCGAGAGATGCCGGGATCTGGTTAATCAGCTGGAACTGGCCGACTGCCTGGATTTCCTCGGCCGCCAGGACGTGCGCACTGTCTATCCCAGCCTCGACTTGCTGATGCTCACCAGCCTCAAGGAGGAGCAGCCGCTGGTTCTCATCGAGGCCATGTGTGCCGGGATTCCGGTCGTGGCTACAGATGTGGGTGACGTGCGCGACCTCCTTGCGCCGGAGTGGCCCGTGGTGCCGCCGAAGGATCCGGAGGCTCTGGCCAAGGCGGCCAGCGAGGTGCTCTCGAATCCGGAGCAAAGCCGCCGTCTGGCCGAACAGGCGCGGCAACGGGCGCTGCAGCGCTACAACATCCACAAGCTGATCGAAGAATACGGTTCCCTCTACCGGCGACTGGCCGCCGCGTAGGAGCGTGCCATGGCAGGAATCGGATTCGAGCTGCAGAAGCTGGTAAAGCGAGGAAGTTACCTGTCCTACTTCCAGGCTTTCCTTGTCGGGACGGTGCTCTCGTCGGGGCCTTGGCTGACTACCACCGCCTCCCTGCTCGTGTTGGGGCTGTACACCACATTCGCCCTGCAGGCCAGCACGGCCCGGCTCATCGTAGCGACCATTATCTACGGCTACGCCTTTTCCCTCATCCTGACGGGCCCATGGCAGAATGTGCTGACGCGGCACGTCGCGGACAAAGTCTTCGAAAAGCGACCGACCGAAATCCTGCCGGGCCTCCGGACGGCCGGCGTGATCATCTTCGCCCTCAGCCTTGTGGTGGCTGCGCCCGCTGCGGCCTTCGCCCGAATCTCCGCCCCCGTGGACAACCCTGTCCTGTTCCGAGTGGCCGCGATCGCCCTGTTTGTGGTGCTCAGCGAACTGTGGCTCCTGATGAGCTACGTGAGCACGTCGAAGACCTATGGTCACGTGGCTCTCTCGTTCCTCAGTGGGTGCGCCGTGAGCCTCGCCCTGGCCCTTCTGGCGGCTCGCTACGGTTCGGCCTCCCTCGCGCTCCTCGGGTACGGCGCAGGACAGCTCCTCATCGCAGCTTCTCTGGCCTGGCAGGGGCAGCGGGAGTATCCCGGCAAGGGGTGGTGGCAGACAGAGTACTTCGCGAAGATCGCCCGTTACCTGCCTGTCGCGCTCGCAGGTCTCTTCTACAACGCCGGCATCTGGGCCGACAAGGTCATCCTGTGGATCACGATGGGGACGCCGCAGGGCGCCAGCTTGCTTCGCACCTACGCCCCATACGACGTCCCCACTTTCCTGGCCTTCCTCAGCA
>JAPDPT010000062.1 GCA_034506315.1 candidate division KSB1 bacterium
GTAATCCGAGCCGCATCGTGCGGATGTTCCAGTTTTCAACTCCCATCAGGAAGCGATTCTCCCCGGCGAGGGGAATTTCGAGCCCGGTGTGGGCAAGGGCCTGGTGTCGGATCCAATGTTGGGCCAGGAGCAATTGCGGGCCGTTGGTTACCGGACGCAGGCCCAGGCCGACGCGCAGCTCCCGAGGTAATGGCGGCCCGGACAAAGGTAGGCCCACATAGGCGGCTGCCAGGTGAAGCTCACCGAACCCCGGCAGGGACGTCGGAGCGTTTCGCGCTTGCGAGTGGTCACCGACCGTCCAGTCCACTCCGAAGCCATAGGTGTAGCTTTGCGTTGTGTCCAGGGAAGTGAGGGCCGCGACCAGTCCGCAGCGCAGCTGAGCACTGAGGGGAAACGACCAGGCCGCTGCACCGCTCCTGGCTCCGGCTTCCGGGACCCGCCACAGGGCCAGGCCGAAGGATCCGCGCTCGGGATCGAACAGGCTGGCGGCGAAGGAACGCAGCTCGTCCGTCCTCCGCAGGTCGAAGACAAACGAAGGCTGGCGGATGGACCAGAGCGCTGCGGGGTTCCAGAAGACGGCGGAGGCGTCGTCTGCGCCGACAACCAGCGAGCCACCCAGGGCGTGGGCGCGTGCCCCGACGGTGACGTGATCGAACTGGCCTCTTGCCGGGCCGGGGTAACAGGCTGCGAGGAGTAGAAACACGAGCGAGAGCCTGACGAGGAAGGGAGCCGCCGGTGTACGTTTCCCCCCAACCCTCCTCCCCCTGCGCACGAACGGTCGATGGGAGCGGCAAGCCCACATGGCTAACCTCCCGTTGGCGGGTGGCGCCAATCCAGCTCAAAAACCCGAATGGGATGGGACCTCCCTTTGAGCTGCACCGACTGTTCCCCTGTGAAAATGTAACGTGGGTCGGCTGCCGCCACAATCGCCTCCGTCACCAGAACCTGTCGCGGCTGGGCCATGGAACACAGGCGGAAGGCTACGTTGACCGAGTCGCCCAGAACCGTGTAGTCCTTGCGTTCGCGAGACCCCACGCTTCCGGTCACAGCAGGGCCGGAGTGGATTCCAATGCCCACGTCTACGGTGGGCAGGCCTTCGGCTGCGCGCCGGGCATTCAGCCGCACCATGGCTTTCTGAATCTCGCAGGCGGCCCGCAGGGCATTCTCCACCTGGGAAGGCCCGAGGAAAACGGCCATTACTTCGTCCCCCACGAACTTGTCGACCATCCCCCCGTAGCGCTCTACAAGCTGCGCCTGCAGATCGAGGTACACATTGAGAATCTCCACCACCTGATCGGGCGGATAGGTATCGGCCACTGCGGAGAAGTTGCGGACGTCCGTGAACAGAAGGGCCACGTTCTGTACCTTGCTGACCTCGTTGCTGCGTCCGGTGGTGGTCTGGCGTCGGATCATCTGCACCGTGAGGGGGGAGATGTACTTCTGCATCTCGATCTTTTCGCGCAAGCTCACGATCATACGATTGAACTCGTGGGCAAGGGCGCCGAGTTCGTCGCGCGTCAGTACTTGGATGCTGACGTTCAGCTCGCCCCGCCCAAGCCGTCGGATCCCCTCGACAAGGCGATCCACCTGCTGGGTCATTCGGTCGGAGACAAACACGATGAGAAGCGCCGACACAGCCAGCACGGACAGTACCCCCAGGGCGGCTGTGCGCTGTGCCCGGTACAGCGGACGCAGCACCTCGTGGCGGCTCAGACCAACCCCTACCAGCCCCACGGGCACGCGTTCGGTGGTCCCCCTCGGTGTGGGCCTCCGGGAGAGGACGGGGTAAGCCACCTCGAGCACATCCCGGTTGGTCAGGAGCTGCGGGATTCCGTAGTGCAAAGCGGCCGCCAGGGCGGTGTCGGAGATCGCCTTGCCGCGCTGGAGGAAGTCAGTGTGGGCCCGCAGACGGAGCTGGCGGTCCGCCACGTACGCGAAACGGAAGCCCTGGATTCCAACGCGTTCGAGGTTGACCACCTGCGCCTGAAGCTCTGCCCCGGCGATCTCGTCATCGCCCGGGGCGATCAGATTTGTCTTCACCACTTCGGACTCGGCCAGCTGGCGAGCTGCCAGAAGGCAGGTTTCCACCAGGCGACCCTCAAGGGAGGAGCGGTAGCTACCCAGCGTCAGCCAGACCAGAAGGAGCACGGCCAGTGACACCAGCCCCGCGTGCGTCAGCATCAGCTTCGTACGGATGGGGAGGCTGGCGAGCGACCGCAGGGGCGCCAGGGGTACGGAAAGCACCCGAGCTCGAGGACGGGCCACGCGCTCCCATCCCTGTGCCGGATGCTCCGGTGCGACGGAGGACAGACCCGTCCTTCCCTTCGCTCGGTTCGCGGTGAATCCTTCCACCTTCCGGTCTCCTGCGCTTGGCGCTGCCGCACGCGATTGGGCCGCCGTTCGATTCACCCGGCTATCGCGACCGACGAAACTACTCAACCGGCGCCGGCACCTCGATCACTTCGATATCTTCAACCTTGATGGGGCCAGAAGCACGGCGGTCCTGCTGCGCCAGTCTCTGGAAGTAGTAGAAGAGGTACACCACAATGACCAGCAGGATGATCAGGACCAGAAGCGACTTTCGCTGGCGATGGATCGAGCGCTCACGGCTGAAAAAGCGGGTTTCGAAGCGCAGCCGATGCTCCTCACCCTCCTCCGGAGGGGGAGCGTAGAAACGCGGCCGGTAGGCAAATTGCCGCGGCCTCATTGGCGGGCCAAACAGCATCCTCGATCACCTCGCGAACAGCTTGAATTCCGAGCTCCCCGCCCTATCGGGACGAGAAGCTGGCCAGGCGCTGGCAGATGAGATCCTGCGCGTCGTTGGCCACAGAGGTCGGCGCCAGGTAATGGTTCACGATCAGACTGAAGACGAGCTCCTCGCCGTCCAGCGTCGTCACATACCCGCTCAGGGCGCGCACGTTCTCGATGTACCCGGTCTTGGCCCGGACATTCCCCTCGGCAGCAGTTCCCACCATTCTCCGCTTCAAGGTCCCGTCCACGCCGGCAATGGGGAGCGAGTCGTAGAAGTAGTGTCCGTACGGGTGGCGGCGCATGGCCCGCAGCAGAGTGGCCACAGTCTGAGGGGTCACGTAATTGTACCGGGAAAGGCCAGAGCCGTCGACCATCACCAGTTGGTTCGGGTCAATGCCAAGGCCCGACACGAATTCTTTCACCACCTCAATGCCCTGGGAGGCCGATCCGACATCCCGGAAGTGCTTTCCCAGGGTTCGCAGGATGAGCTCCGCGTAGAGGTTCTGACTCACCTTGTTGACGGTCTTGCACAGCTCCGACATGGGAGGAGAGACGTACCGGGCCACGACCACTGTGTCGACATAGGCGTAGCCGGGCAGGTCATCCTTGTCGAACGCGCCACCGTCCACAGCGATACCCGAACGTTCGAGGAGCTCGCGGAAGACAAAGGCTGCGTAGAGGGTTGGGTTTTCCACCGAGAACCAGTCCCGCACGCTTTCGCCACCGGCGGCGAGGGCGCCGTCGATGCGCACGAAGTTGCTGGCCCTCTTGCGTTGGTACACTATTTCGCGCTCCAGCCCGCGCCTCACGGTGGCGACCCGGAAGTCGATCTGCACGTAACGGGTGTCCGGGGTAAGTTCGTAGGCGACCGGGTCGCCGGGGCGGGCGCCAGGTCGGTAGACGATGTCCACGCAGTTGTCGTTAAAGGAGAGAGCGCTGATCTGGGCTGCGTACCAATCGGACTCATAGTCCCAGCTCCAGCCCGCGCCCAGGATTTCTTCCTCGAACCAATCGTCGTCGCCGATGACTCGCCCGGAGATTCGGCGTACGCCGAGCGCTCTCAGGCTGTCGACCCAGCTGCGGAATACGGCCAGGGGATCCCCGTTGTGGTATCGCCCGGTGATGGACGGGTCCCCCACGCCGCGAATGACGAGATCGCCCTGCAGGGTGCCGGCTACGATGGGGCCTGTGCGGTAAAGGCGCGTTACGTAGCGATACTCGGGGCCCAGCTTGGCGAGGGCGGTCGCGGTCGTGAACAGCTTGAGGTTCGACGCGGGCATGAAGGCCTTATGGGGATTGCGTCGCAGGAGGTAGCGACCGTCGCGCAGGGACTGGATCACCACACCCCATTGCCCGGCCGAGAAAGCCGGGTTGTCCAGAATCGCCTCGATATCGGCGCGGAGTTGGGCTTCGCGGTCGGGCACGGTGAGGGCACGCCGTGGTGCGCAGCCGGACGCGCTGAGCCCGCTTACGACGAGGATTCCCACGAGGAAGCGAGCGGTAAACCGATCTCGCCTCAGGCCCTCGGCCGTTCGAGCCTGGCAGCCCTTCTTTCCCTGCAAGCCCAAAAGTCCTCCCGTGAGTTGAAGGCTTCGTTCGCTGTTGGGCGCCGCGCTGTGAGCTCACAAGGCAGCCACGCGGGCCGTACAAAACAGGTCCAGCCGCGGTTCCGCCCCGAGGCCGGGGACAGGAGGGAGGATGGGGCGGCCATCCGCCGAAAGTTGCAAGCCGGTGAAGGGGTCGTCCCGGATCAGAAGATGCCCGTCGAGGTCCAGGTAGTCGGCAAGGGGGGCCAACTGCGCCACCGCCGTGATGCCCAGCGAGCTCTCCACCATACAGCCGAGCATGACCTTCATTCCGTGCGCCCGGGCCACGGCGATGAGCTCACGAGCCGCCCACAGGCCGCCGCATTTCGCGAGCTTGATGTTGATCCCGTCAAAGAGGCCCGCCAGTTTGGGCACGTCGGAGGGGTGATGGACACTTTCATCGGCAATGAGGGGGAGATCGACCCTGTCGCGGAGCCAGCGCATCCCTTCAAGATCGTCGGCGGGGAGGGGCTGCTCGACGAACTCTACCCCAAGGTCCTGGAGCGCGCGGATCTTTTGGGCTGCTTCCTCCCGCTTCCAGCCTTCGTTTGCATCGACGCGCAGGGGGCGATCGGTACGCTTGCGGATAGCCTCAACGATGCGCAAGTCCTCCCTGCCGCCCACCTTGATCTTGAGAATCGGATAGGCGGAAGCCTCGTCCAGTTTGGCCAGCATTCGCTCAACCGTGTCCAAGCCCAGGGTGAACGAGGTCTGGGGCACGCGTCGCGGATCCAAACCCCAGAGCTGGTAAAGGGGCGCGCCCACTTGTTTGCCGGCCCAGTCCAGCAAAGCCATCTCCACGGCCGCCCTGGCCGGGAAATGCTTTCCCCCCCACGCCTGGTCCAGGCGCTCGTGAAGCTCTTGCAGGTTCCAGGGATCGCTGGGGAGGAGAGAACTCACGCCCCCCAGGAGGGCCGCGGTTTCTTCTGCCGACTCGGAATAGCGACGGATCGGCGCGGCCTCACCGTACCCTTCGATTCCCTCGAGACGGAGGCGCAGAAAAACGTTGTAGACTACGTCGCTCGCGGCACGCGAAACCCGGAAGGTGTGTCGCAATACGAGCGGGTGGATGACTACCCCGACCTGAGGCTCCATTGTCGATCCGAACCACGGGATTCTGCCTCTTCGACCGCAGCGAAAATAGCGATTCGCACCTGGATAGTCAAGCCGGAAACCCAGGACCCTCCTTCTTTCCCCTTGAACAGGGGGCGGCCGCTCCTTAAATTGCAAAAGGCCGGCGGAGATCAAAGGGTCGTTTCTTGAGTGCCGGAAGTGCGAGGCAGGGAGTGGACCCGACGGCCTACTTTACCAGAAGGCCGAAGCCCGGGCAATCAGGAAGCCGGTGCGGGGGAAGCTCGCTGTAGTTTGCTTTTAATCGGTGATCCACGGACGGCCCTGCCGGAAGGAGGCTCACTTCGGCAAGGCGGGCCGTAGGAGTCGCCTCAGGGATCCGGCTCCAGGGACAAACGGTGCGCGAGGGATTCGCCTTGAGAGGCACTCGGTGCGTTCTGCTGGGATTGGCGGTGGGGCTTTCCATCGCCCTCCTCTCCTGCGGGCGTAAGAAAGAGGCCCCAGAAGCGGACGATCTGCTGGCGCGCGTGGGAGAACAAGCCATCACCGTGCAGGAATTTGTGGGTCGCCTCCATTACGCCCTGCTGCCGGGTGGCGGCAAACAGAGTCTCGATGTTTCCTCCCGCAGGAAGTATCTGGACGACCTCATCGACGAAAAGCTGGCTGCCAGAGCCGCACGGGCGCGGGGTCTGGACCGGGAGGCCAATCTCCTCCCCACCCTCGAAGAAGTGCGGGACCAGGCGATGCTGCGTGAGCTCTACCTGGACCGCATCCGAGCCCAGGTGGTCCTTCCCGAAGAGGAGGTGGAGCTGGCCCTCAAGCGAGCGACGGAGGAGCTGGAAGTGGCGTTCTTCCGCGCCGCCCACGAGGATGAGGCGCTCTGGGTCAAGCAGAAGCTCTTGGAGGGACGGAGCTTTGCCGAGGTGGCCGCGCAGCGCTACGGCCGCTCCTTTTCGGAAGAGCAGTTTCGCAGAACGATCCGCTGGGGAGAAACGGAGCCGGCCCTGGAGGAAGTAGCTTACGCTCTGAAAGTGGGTGAGGTATCCGAACCGGTCCCCGTCGAGGGGGGCTATTACGTGTTGAAGCTTCTCCGTCGCAGTCCGCTGGGCGTGGAGAAGACCCCCGGGTTGCGCTCAGCTGTGGAGCAGCGACTCCGGCAGCGCAAAGAGGCGCAGCTGGCTCGCCAGTACACCGATCAGATCCTTCGCGCCAGCCGGGTGGGCCTGTACCGGGGAGCCCTGGATCGGCTGGCCGGCACGCTGGAGACCAGGCTGGAGAAAGAGCCTTTCCCCCTGGAGATTGATCCCTCCTGGCTGGATTCCCTGGCCGATGGCCTTGCCTGGGGGGATACGGTCCTGCTGGAGATCGGGGACCAGCGCCTGTCCGTGCGGCAGGTTCTGAGCCGGCTGGCGCGCAGCGCCCGCATGCTGCGGTTTGATTCCGTGGGAGCGGTGCGGCCGGCGCTGGCGAGCCTGATCGTGCAGCTGGCTCAGGACGAGGCCCTCTTGCGAGAAGCAAGGCGTCTTGGCCTCCAGGATCATCCGCGGGTCAAGCGCGACGTGGCCATATGGGAAGACTACCTCCTGGCCCAGATCCTGCGCGACCGGCTGGGCGATGAGATGAGGTTCCGTTCTATCGTCGACAGTTTGCGGGCGGCCGTCCCGGTGATGGTTCTCGAGACGAAGCTGGCTGCGTTGGATCTCGCCCCGCTTCGCCAGACCCCGTCCTCCGCCTGGGCTGCCCGCTCGGTTGCCCTGCCGCCGTGGCCGGGGGATTAGGGGAAGGCAAGGCTCGGGTCCCGACAGGGGCACGTCGCTGGGCCAATCGGCCTTTTGTCTCCAAGAGGAGCGGGGAAGAAGGGTCACTCGTCGACGGGGGCCGATCTTCTGCGGATCCGGATGAGGGGGCAGGGGGGTCTTCGGCAGGCCGACGGCTTGCACCCGATCGTAGCCAAAATTGCGTGGAACTTCTTGGCGAAAGCTCGTGTTGTAATCGCAACAGCCTGGCCGTACCGATCCGGCGGAAGTGGCTGAGGATTGGGCAAAGGCCCCGTCCAGAGGGCGGGGCCAAGAGGCGGATCCTGATGGCGCGAAACCATTTCTCGAAACCTGGGGCAGTCGGGAGGTCACGGGACGTTGAACAGCGGTCAGCTACTCATTCTCCTGATCTTCGTGGCTACGTACGCCATCATTACGGTTCAGCGCCTCCCGGGCGTGCGGATCGACCGGCCTTCGGGAGTGACGATAGGCTCCACACTGCTGCTCCTGACGGGTCTGGTGCGTTTGGAGGAAGCTTACCGGTTCATCGACTGGAATGTGATCGTGTTTCTGCTGGGCATGATGATCCTGGTCGCCTACTTGGAGTTCGGCGGGTTCTTCGAGTACACGGCGGCGTGGCTGATTCGGATCGCCCCCAGCGCGCGTTCGCTCCTTCTGGTGACGATCTTGGCCTCGGCTCTCCTTTCGGCCCTCTTCGTCAACGACACCGTGTGTTTGCTTCTTACGCCGGTGCTGCTGAAAGCGACTCGGCTCCGTGGGCTCAATCCCATCCCCTACCTCGTGGCCGTTGCCACGGCTGCTAATATTGGATCGGCGCTCACGGTGATCGGTAATCCTCAGAACATGTACATCGCCATCCAGTCCCACTTGCCCTTCTTGCGCTTCACCGCCCTGATGCTGGTGCCGGTAGCGATGGGTCTGGCCCTCAACTACGGGGTCATCCGAGGCGTCTACCGGCAGGAGTTCGCGGCGGCGCGTTTTCCCAAGCTTGCCTGGGAACCGCCTCGATGGAAAAGGACCCTGGTCCTGAAAACCCTGCTGGCGCTTGCGTTCACCCTCGGGCTCTTCGTGATCGGAGTCCCTTACCCCTTGGCAGCTCTGATTGGGGCGTGCTTGATCATGCTTGCGGCCTACGTGCCGCCTCGCCACGTGCTGAAAAACGTGGACTGGACGGTGTTGCTGTTCTTCGCCGGCTTGTTCGTGGTCATGGGGGCTTTTCGGAAAGCGGGCTACGTCGATGGCTTTTTCGCCCTCGCCTCCCGGTACCTCGCCGACGGACGCCCCATCGGTTACCTTGGACTGGCGGGAGGCGTAGCGGTCTTATCTAACCTCGTGAGCAATGTGCCGGCGGTCATCCTGATGCAGCCGGTGATCGAACGATTCGGGCAGGGGCCGCAGCCCTGGGTTCTTCTGGCCATGTCTTCCACTTTCGCGGGGAATTTGACCCTCCTCGGGTCGGTGGCTAATCTCTTGGTGGCGGAGCGGGCACAAGCCAAAGGGGTGCGCCTCGAGTTTTTCGAGTACCTGCGCGTCGGCTTCCCCCTCGGCGTGCTTACCATCGCTTTCGGAGCCCTCTGGCTATGGCTTTTGAAATAGACGGAATGATCGGTGAAGTCGCAGCAAGTCACCAAAGGATCCTTTCGTCCGGCACGCGAGCGAGGACGGGTGAGGCGGAGATGAACGGGAACTCGGTTGCCGAAAATCACTCCCTCTCCAATGGGGACGCCAAGCTCTTTGAGCTTCTGGACGGGGCCCAGGGGGACTTCCTGGAAGTGATTCCGGAAGTGGAGGATCGCAAGCGGATTGCGGGAGATCCCACCCGTCCCGTCGAGGACCGACTGGAAGCGTTGGAGGACGTGTTCGAGTCCGAGGTCGGGGACACCCCCCTGACCCGTGCGCGGAATCTGGAGCGGGAGGTGGGCATCCGCCAGCTTTTCCTGAAGTTCGAGGGAGCAAATCCCACAGGGACGCAGAAGGATCGCATCGCCTTTGCGCAGGTCATGGATGCTCTGCGCCGAGGCTTCGACACGATTACGATGGCCACTTGCGGCAACTACGGCGCGGCCGTGGCCCTGGCGGCCAGCGTGGCCGGGCTGCGCTGTATTGTGTGCATTCCCGAGAGCTACCACACCCGCCGGGTGAAGGAGATCATCGACCTGGGCGCGGAGATCGTTCGCGTCCCGGGCGACTACGAGAGCGCTGTGGAAATGTCGCGGGAGCTGGCGGCTCAGAACGAGTACTACGATGCCAATCCCGGAAGCGCGAATACCAGTCTCCAGCTGCGCGCCTACGGGGAGATCGCGTACGAGATCTACGATGAGCTCCGCGACGCTCCAGCCGTGGTGGCCGTGCCTGTCTCGAACGGAACGACCTTGGCGGGCATCTACAAGGGCTTCGTCAGTCTGTACCGTCGCGGCAAGACCTCGCGCGTGCCGCGCGTCGTGGCTGGATCCTCCTACCGCAAGAACCCCATTGTCCAGGCCTTTCTCCGCCGCGCACCGAGTTGTCTTGACCTCCGACCGCAGCTGATCCGCGAGACCTCCATCAACGAGCCCCTGGTGAACTGGCACTCCATCGACGGCGACCTGGCTCTGGCTGCGATTCGCAACACCCGTGGGTGGGCGGCCAACGCTACGGACAAGAGCATGCTCGCCTTCTCCAAGCTCCTGCGCGAGAAGGAGGGGCTGCACGTGTTGCCGGCTTCTACCGCCGGCCTCATCGCTCTTCTTGACCTGCACAGCCACGAGCCGCTTCCAGGTGATCGCTACGTGGTCGTCCTGACGGGGAGGCGATGAGGATATGGTGCGCAGGGCACCGTTGGAAACCGTTGCCCCCCACAGGGCCGAGGCAAAGCCACTACAGAGCGAGGTGCTGGACGGCCCTGCGCTGGTCTACTGCCAGGGGGCCTTTGGGACCACCAATGGGAAGACTGCTCACGGGCTGGTGCGACGGACGCGGCGCTATCGGGTTCTCGGGGTGATCGACTCGCACCTGGCGGGCCAGGACGCGGGACTGGTACTCGATGGCAGGCCTTCCGGCATTCCCATCTTTGGGGGGGTCGAGGAGGCGGTGAGTGAGCTCCGCCGGCAAGGAGAGGAGCCGCGGTTCTTGGTCATCGGCCTCGCTCCAGACGGAGGAAGACTGGGCGAATCGGCCCGGCGGGACGTCCTTGCCGCAATCCGGCTTGGACTGAACATCGACTCTGGTCTGCACGACTTCCTCTGCGAGGATCCCGAAATCGTACGTCTTGCGGAGGAGAAAGGGGTCCGCTTGCGCGACATCCGCAAACCGCCGCCCCGGAGCCAGCTTCACTTCTTCTCCGGAAAGATCCGGGAGGTGACTTCCTTCCGGGTTGCCGTCCTGGGAACGGACTCCGCCGTTGGGAAGCGTACCACCGCCTGGCTCCTCACCGACGCCCTGAACGAGATGGGGGTGAAGGCCGAGTTCGTGGGTACAGGGCAGACGGCCTGGATGCAGGGAGCGCGGTTCTGTGTGATCCTCGACTCGCTGGTGAACGATTTTGTCAGCGGTGAGATCGAGCACGCCGTCTGGAGCGCCTGGAACGAAGTGCGCCCTGAGGTGATCGTGATCGAGGGGCAGGGGAGCCTCCTGAATCCGGCCTACCCCGGTGGCTTCGAGATTCTGGCTGCGGCCCGCCCCGACGCGATTATCCTCCAGCACGCACCGGCCCGTCGGGAATACGATGGTTTTCCCGGGTACCCCATCCATCCCCTCAACCTGCAGATCGAGCTGATCGAAAAGTTGTCCGGAAAGCCGGTGGTAGCGCTGAGCATCAATCATGAGGGATTGGCAAAAGAGGAAGTGCCCTACGTCTGCCGAGCGCTGGAAGCGGCTACCGGACTTCCTGCCTTGGACGTCCTCCTTGAAGGGGCCAGCCGACTGGCCGATGTCATCCGCCGCCTGAAAGAACGGTCATCTGCCGGCGCACGAAACTAATACCCAGAGATTGCCGATGCCTTTGACGCCCCACATCCCTGGGAACGTTCGGGAACCGGAGATCTTTGCCGAGCCTCTTCTGGCCCTCGATCTTCTCGAAGTGGGCCCCCCTCGCCTGGACGGGGATCGATTGGTGGCCCCCTACACCGTGGTGGCAGGAGGGAAAGCCGAGACTATACAGCTTCGGTTCGTGTACGAAGAGTCCGTGTTTGAGCCCGGAGAACCGGCCTCGCTGAATCTGGCGGCCATGATCGCAGCGCAACCGGCGCTCAACTACGGCCTGTTCTGCCGGAGGATCCGCTTCCTCGGGCTTTACGACCAGGCTGACCGGAACTTCGTTCTCCAGATGATGGAGAACACGGCGCGGGAGATCTGGGTCCACAAGATCCTCCGGCCGAATCCCTTCCTCCTTCTGCGAGGCGAGGAACTTGCTCCTGACCGTCCTCCACGCCGCTTCACGCAGGCCAAAGTGGAATTCCCCGAAGCTGGTCCCGGCCCAGGCGTCTCCATGGGATGGTCCACGGATTGGGCCAGGCACGCCGTTCTCTCCAGTGGCGGCAAGGAGAGTCTGCTGACCTTCGGAATTCTGTCGGAAATAGGGGCGGAAGTACATCCCATATTCGTCAATGAGTCCGGCCGGCACTGGTACACGGCGCTGAACGCGTACCGGTATTTCCGGGAAAGCGTCCCCCGGACCGCCCGGGTGTGGACCAATGCCGACCGGGTGTTCGTCTGGTTCCTGCGGCACTTCCCGTTCGTGAGGCAGGATTTTGCGAGGGTCCGGTCCGATCAGTATCCCATTCGCCTCTGGACGGTGGCGGTGTTCCTGTTCGGCGCTCTGCCCCTGCTGAGGAAGCGTCGAATCGGCCGGCTCTTGATCGGCGACGAACACGACACCACGGTCACCGGTCGCTACAGAGGGATACCCCATCACCACGGGCTTTTCGACCAGAGTCGCTCTTTCGACCAGGTCCTGTCTCGCTACTTTGCCCGCAAAGGCTGGTCCGTGGCGCAGTTTTCGATCCTGCGTCCGCTGTCAGAGCTGCTCATCCAGAAGATCCTGGTGGAGCGCTACCCGGAGCTGCACGCGCATCAGGTCTCCTGCCATGCCGCTCATCTCGACGGGGGGAGAGTGAAGCCCTGCGGTCGTTGCGAGAAGTGTCGGCGCATCGTGGCGATGCTCGTTGCCCTCGGCGCAGATCCGGCGGCCTGCGGTTACTCGCCTCCTCAGGTAGGTCGGTGCCTCGGGGACCTCGCGGATCAGCCCCTGCACCAGGAGGAAGCGGCTTCGACTCACACGCTCTATCTGCTCCAGCGGCGGGGGATGGTGGAGCTTCCTTCTCGCGCCGCCCTCCGCCTGCGCTCTGTGCCGGAGGTCCTCAAGTTGCGCTTTCACCCTGAACGCTCGCCTTTGGAGGTCATTCCCGGGGATTTGCGGGCCTCTGTGCTCCGAATCCTTCTCCAGCACGCGGACGGGGCTGTGCGATGGGAGCGTGGCCATTGGGTACCCTTTGACCTCGAAGACGCAGAGATGCTGTGAGCGGGGCGCCCGGAGAACAAAACCTTGCGGGCGGCGTGTGCACGAGGCTTGCAAAGTAAGGTACAGATTCTTGAGCGAAGCTCCGGGCCAACCCCCTACGGGCAGCGCTGCCTCGGACCCCAGCGCGAGGGAATCGGTCGTGGGTCACCGCCCGACGGTAGGGTGGGGGAGCGTTCGCGCCTCCCGCCGGGTTGGCCGGCTTCCGGGAGTAGGCGCGGGGGAAGAACGAGGCACCTTTGCAGGCTTCCCTTGACGAACTCCGAAAAAGGCATTATTGTACGCGCAAGACGGATAGGACGGCAGCCGTGGCAGACGGCTGAGCGGGGCCAGATGTTCGATGGGTGATGGTCCGCTGGGATCCCTGTTCTGGACGGAGCACACGGAGGATTCACGATGAGCGCGAGGCCGTTGACCCTAAACGAGGACCGCTACTTTAGCAGTAACCCGGTGGAACGGAAGATCGCCCGTCACCTCTACGAGTTGGTGAAGGATCTGCCTCTCATCTGCCCCCATGGGCACGTGGACCCCAAACTCTTCGCCGAGAACAAGCCCTTCCCCGACCCGGTGGAATTGCTCGTGATCCCCGATCACTACCTGTTCCGGATGCTCTACTCGCAGGGCATCCCGCTGGAATCGCTGGGCATTCCGCGCCGCGATGGCGCCGAAGTCGAGAAGGATCACCGCAAGATCTGGCAGCTGGTGGCCGACAACTTTTACCTCTTCCGCGGCACCCCGACAGGCATGTGGCTGAAGCATGAAATGCGGGACGTTTTGGGCGTGACCAAACGGCTGACCAGCGAGACCGCCATGGAGATCTACGATCAGATTGTGGAGACGCTGTCGCGGCCGGAGAATCTGCCCCGGGCCATGTTCGAGCGCTTCCGGATCGAGGTGCTGAGCACCACCGACGCCGCCACCGACACCCTGGAATACCACAAGAAGATCCGCGACAGCGGCTGGAAGGGCCGCGTCATTCCCGCCTTCCGCCCGGACAACGTGACGGATATCTCGCGTCCCGACTGGAAAGCCAACGTGGAGAAGCTGGCAGAAGTGAGCGGCATCGACACCAGTACCTACGCTGGCTATATCCAGGCGCTGGAGAATCGCCGGCAGTACTTCAAAGAAATGGGCGCGACTTCGACGGACCACGGTGTGTGGACGCCTTTTACGGTGGAGCTCAGTCGCAAGGAGGTGGAGGAAATCTACGAGAGGGCCCTGCGCGGCAAGACCACGCAAGAGGACGCCCGCCTCTTCACCGGACACATGCTGATGGAAATGGCCCGGATGTCCGTGGAGGATGGACTGACGATGCAGATCCACCCCGGTAGCTTCCGCAACCACAATACCCTGATCTACGAACGGTTCGGCCCAGACAAGGGGTGCGACATCCCCATGGCTACCGATTTCGTCCACAATCTGCGGCCCCTCCTGAACAAGTACGGCAATGATCCGCGCCTGACCATCATCGTCTTCACGCTGGACGAGTCCACGTACTCCCGTGAGTTGGCTCCTCTGGCCGGGCATTACCCCGCACTGAAGCTGGGCCCCGCCTGGTGGTTCCACGACAGCCGCGAAGGGATGCTCCGCTACCGCCGGATGGTGACGGAAACCGCCGGCTTCTACAACACCGTCGGCTTCAATGACGATACCCGCGCCTTTCCCTCAATCCCGGCGCGCCACGACCTTGCGCGCCGCGTCGACTGCCGCTACCTGGCGGAGCTGGTGGCCGAGCACGTTCTCGACCTGGACGAGGCGGAAGAGATCATCGTCGACCTGTCCTACAACCTGGCTAAGAAAAACTACAAGCTGTGAGGGATCTACGCGCGGCGGTCTCAGTCCTTCCGGAGGAATGAGGCATGAGCGACAGGAGGCTCGGCTTCATCGGACTCGGTGTGATGGGCGGGCCGATGGCCAGGAACCTGCTCCGCGCCGGGTATCAGATGACGGTCTATGATCTGCGCCCCGAGGCAATGCAGCCACTGGTCGGGGAGGGAGCGACCCCTGCCCGTTCGAGCCGGCAGGTGGCGGAGCAAAGCGACGTGGTGATCACCGTATTGCCGGATTCCCCCGACGTAGAGCTTGCCGTCCTGGGTAGGGACGGCGTGCGTGACGGGATCCGCGAGGGTGCGCTGTTCATCGACATGTCGACGATTTCCCCGGCCACCGCGCTTCTGGTGCACGAGCGCCTGGCCGAACGCGGCGTGCAGGTCCTGGACGCGCCCGTCTCGGGGGGAGAGATAGGGGCCAAGGAAGGGACGCTGTCGATTATGGTGGGAGGGGATGAACAGGCGTTCGAACGCGCCCTTCCCATCTTAAGGGTCCTCGGTAAGCGCATTGTGCGAATCGGCGGGCCAGGCGCCGGCCAAATCGCGAAGATCTGTAATCAAATCCTGGTGGGGGTTACCCTCGTAGGGGTGGCCGAGGCTCTCACACTGGCCCGCAAGGCCGGTGTCGACGTGGCTAAAGTGCGGGAAGCCCTCCTCGGAGGGTTCGCCCAAAGCCGCGTCCTCGAGGTACACGGACAGCGCCTTCTGGACCGCCGTTTCGAGCCGGGATTTCGCGTCCGTCTCCATCGCAAAGACCTTGCCCTCGCCCAGGAGGCCGGGCGCCTTCATCAGGTACCGCTCTTCGCCACGTCATTGGTAGCTGAGATGATGGACGCCCTCCTCGCTCGAGGAAAGGGCGAATTGGATCACGCCGCTTTGGCTTTGTTGATGGAGGAACTGGCAGGACTGGGGGAATGAGCTCGGCCTACGAGGGAGGGGGAGTCTCCCTGGCGCAAGGACTTCGTTAGGATCTGTGCAGCCCCCGGCGCGTTTACGTCCGAAGGGGATCCTTCGAGGAGTGGAGCCAGCGCAGGTTCTCTTCCGATGGTCTTCACGGTCGGTCCTTGGAGGGTGACCCCGGGCGCGCCAGGATCATCAGGACCCGTTCGAGGTGGTTGAGGAGGGCCGACGTGTCCGCGGCTGATCCGCGCGAAGCGAGGAAGCGCCGGGCATCCAGATACGCAACGAAGGCTTCGCGGTCCACCAGCGGACGGTAGAGAAAGATCCGGTTGCGACGATTCTTCTCCGACATCTCGACCGGAACGGCCACTGGCCCAAGGCCGACAAGCATCAGGTTCTGAGGGGAGACCACGCGCTCCTCGAGCAGTCCCTGCGCAGCCATCCAGTGGAGCTCTTGCCAGAAGGTCTCGGCCGTGAGGCCCTCGAGCAGAGCCGCATCGAGGGTGGCATAGAGGTCCAGGCTCGTCATCGCGCCACGCTCCCAAAGCTGCGCGAGTACGGCGGCCTGCGTTAGGGAAGGGACGGGCAGCTCTCGGACCCGCCGTTTCCGGGCGCGCCCGATTCGCGGTGCGTTCCGGAAGGGGGCGCCCAGGTCAAAGGCAGGGGGTGTACCCAGCGCGCGTCGGGTAAGATCCCTCTCGACTCGGTCCGTCACTCTGAGCCAGGGTGCCGTCAGGCTCTCCGGACGCGCCGGAGAGGCGAAGATCGCGATGGAGGTGGGGAGAGCCGGCTGGCTCCCTCTGCAGGGAGCTGGAAGGAGGGTGCTGGCGGTCCAGCGGAGGGAGGCTCGACGCAGCCCGTACTCGTCCACTCCGCTCAGGATGCGCACGGTTTCGGAGTCCCGGCTCTCGTCCTCGGCCTTCCCGGAAAAGGGAGCCAGGAGGGTGAGGAGGACCAGAGGAGAAACCATCCGTTTCCACGCAGCTTGCACCAGCCCAGACATGGGGATTTCCTGTTCCTTCCGTCGTGCCGGAGCCTTCCGTCCGCGCGCGCAAGGCCGATGCCAAAGGATGGATCCAGTTACTCCTTTGGCGATCGTCTTTTGCGCCTTGCCAATGTCCAGGTTACGGCCAACAGCATCAGGGACAGCAGATTGGGGACGACTAAGCCAGCCAGTGTTTTCTGCACCCCTGCGATGGGCACGAGGAAAGCGCTCGTGACGAGCGCGCCCGCGCTGGAGCCCGCCAGGTCGATGCTGTAGAGAAGTCCCGCCGCCTCGCGCGCAGCCGGTCGCCCCTGGAGAAGAATGGCGTTGGCCACGGGGAATTGATAGCCGCCCGCGGCGCCCGCCAGCGCAACGACGCCGGGGAAAGCGAGCCGGAAAAACCCCAGGACTGCTGGGCTTCGAGGTGAGGCACTGGCCCACTCGAGGAGGCCGAGGAAACCGAAGAGCAGCAGGAGAAAGCCGAGCTGCACCCACGTGGCCCGGACGCGATCGGAATCCCCTTCGCCGGCGGCCCGCGTCCCAACCAGGCTGCCGACCGTGAGCCCTACCATGTACGCGGCAACGAGAAGGGCGAGTTCGTGATACGCGTAGCCGAAAAAGGCTTGAAAGGCCACAATGGCCAGGATTTCGATGGAGATCTCGGCGAAGCCCACGGTCAGAATGGTGGCCAGGACGGCCGTGCGCCGGACATCTCCGGTGCGGTGCCACTCCCTTGACGCGGAGCCAAGGCACAAGAGCAAGAGGCACACCCCCACCCCGATGACCACAGCTGACCCGTGTTCCCGCAAGAAGCGGAGAAGATCGCGTAGGGAGGGTGTGAACAGCGTGCTCCACAGCGTCACGTCAAAGTAGTACGCCACGGGGCGGAGGTCGTGATTGACTCCAGGGTCCCTGGCCGCAACAAGCTTTTCTCTCAGGTAAGCTTTTCGCTCTGAGGAGAGCCGGTAAGGGAGGTAATACTCCCGCACGTATTTCGCCGAAATCCCTCGCTCCCGGAGCCGCTCTACCAAGGTATCGGCTGTTGTAGGGGGCGGGACGTCTGGACTGGCCAGAAAGGCTGCCGTCTCTCCTGGGAAGACCACAACGTAGCGATAGTCACGCTGGAGGCTTTCCTGCAGGCAACGCAGGAACTCGGCGAGCTCGTTGTTGATCGCGTTTTCCGACGAGTTGACCTCGAAGGCCAACAGTCCCCCCGGAAGGAGCCTCGTGCGCGCCTCCCGGAAAAACTCCACCGAATAGAAGCGGTTGACCTGCACGTTGTGGGGATCCGGTAGATTCAGGAGGATCACGTCGTACTTCAGGCGGGTGTTTCGTAGAAACCGCCTCCCGTCGACGTGGTGGGTGGAAACGCGAGGGTCGTCCAGGAGGGAGGCTACGGAATCGGGAAGCACCCTACGCGCGAGGCGAATGAGGGTGGGGTCAAGCTCCACGTAGTCCACATGCTCCACCGAGGGATGTTTCAGGATCTCCTGCAGCAGACCCGAGGCGCCCCCTCCGACCAGCAGCACTCTGCGTGGAGCCGGATGCGCAAGAAGGGGGATGTGAGCAACCTGCTCGGCGGTCAGATAGTCCGGCCAGGTCGCCATCAAGAGACCGTTCACGTAGAAGCTGAGAGACCCGTCGAGTTCGGTGACCACGGTCTGTCCGTAAATGGAGGTTCCGACCGCCGCTACCCGCAGGTCACGCCAAACAAGCCGGAGAGTGGGTTGTTCGACAAGCGGGGACGCGAGGGCAGCGACGGCCAGCGCAGCGCAGCCGAAGGCCTGAACCGGCCGGCCGAGCAGTTTCAAGAGCGCAGCTGCAGAGCCCAGCTGGAGGCAGGCGGCCAGAGCCACAACCGTAAGGTTGCTGAGCCAACGCAGCAGCACAAGGCTGGTGATGAGTCCCCCAGCGGCCGCCCCAATCGACTCCGCAAAGTAAACCCATCCGATCCCTTTGGCTGCCGTGGAGCTGCGATTTCCCTGCTCGAACGCTCGTACACCCGCGGCGAACAAGAAGCCGAGGAGGGCGCACAGGGGGAAGACCCAGAGAAGAGGAGACAGGAGCATGGGAAGGAGATCGCTAATCTCGCCGGGGGTGTGCCCGAAAATCCGCGGGCTGAATCGTACCAGCAGAAGCGACAGAGGCGCAAGAAGCCCGCTCAAAAGTTGGGCCCGCACGAAGGCGAGGCCGGGATCGCGGCGGACCAGGAATCGGCGACCCAGGACACCGCTGCCAAAGGCTGTGCCCAGCAGCCAGACGCCGAGGAGGAACCCCGTCGTGAGCTCGTTGCCGTAGAAGGCCACCACGAGCTCGCGCATCAAGGCGGTTTGGACGGCGATCCCCGCTGCGCCGCAGATCCCCATCGCCAACAGGAGAAAACGGGAGGAAGAAGCCCGCATCGCCAGCCTTCCGGAATCGCCTGGGCCACCCCGTCCTGTACAGGGACCGTCCTCAGCAGACGAGAGATCCGGCGTCCTCCCGCCGGACTCACAGCGAAGCTGAACTCGAAACGCCCCGCCCGGGACGAGGTTCCATCCACTTCCCCTGGAAGACCCGTTGTGAGAGCGAAGAATTGGCGCTACATTTGATCAACAGACGTGCCCCTGCCTGGGGGAGGGCCGAAGCGAGGATGCCGAATGCCTGTCCCCCTACTCCAAAAACCCGCGGACATACAAGAACCGAATCGAAGGGAGGCCCCATGATCAGCCTTTTTGGCCTACAGCTGCCGCGCGAGGAACTGATTCGCCGCCTCGGAGATCTCTCTCAGCTGGCCGGTTTCCAGCAGGCAGAGCTGACGGATGGGCAAGCAAGGGGGGTGCGCGTGATCCACGTGTGGAACGGGAGCGGTCTGGAGTTCACCGTGGTGGTTGACCGCGGCATGGACATCTCCCATTGCCGGTATTGTGGGGTTCCCCTGGCCTGGAGATCCCCGATCGGAGAGGCGCATCCCCACGCGTATGACCCGCGTGCCCTCGGTTGGCTAAAGACATTCTACGGCGGGCTGGTAGTAACCTGCGGGTTGACCCAGGCCGGTGCCCCGTGCGTGGACAATGGCGAGGAACTGGGTCTGCACGGCCGATACTCCCATCTGCCCGCCGAGGGTCTCCGCTGCGAGACGGCCTGGGAGGGCGACGACCTCCTGATTCGAATCTCCGGCACGATCCGCGAATGGATCATGTTCGGGCCGCACCTCACACTCCGTCGGACCATTCTCACCAGGCTCGGCAGCCCGTGGATTCGCCTGGAAGACATCGTCACAAACGAGGGAACCAAGCCGTCCCCCCTCATGTTATTGTACCACGTGAACCCTGGCTGGCCCCTCGTCGAGGCAGGAGCTGAGCTGGTGGGTGCGGTCGCAAGTGTGCGTCCACGGGATGAGGAGGCAGCCAAAGGGCAGGCATACTGGGACCGCATCCACGAGCCGAGGGCCGCTTTTCGCGAGCAGGTATTCTACATTGACCACCTGGCGGACCCCCAAGGCCGGGTAGAAGTGGCCCTGGTCAATCCCAGTCTGCGGCGGAGAGGACTTGCCCTCGTCCTCCGATACCCGAAGAACGAGTTGCCGCGCTTCAGCTTCTGGAAGCAGCTGGACGAAAAGGAGTACGTCGTTGGATTGGAGCCCGCTACCTGCTGGGTGGAAGGCCGAGCTCGCGAACTGGCGCGAGGTGCCGTGGAAACTCTCGCCCCCGGCGAAAGCCGGTCGTTCCATCTGGAAATCGGCGTCCTCGAAG
>JAPDPT010000063.1 GCA_034506315.1 candidate division KSB1 bacterium
CTAATGAGCCATATCGGGATCGGGGCCGCATGGGATTGGATTGGCCGTACGCGTCGGGTGGAAATCTTGCCTCCACGCACCGGGGAACGAGATTCCGACTGGTACCGCGGCACGGCCGACGCCGTGGCCCAGAACCTGGGTTTTATCGAAGAGCTCAAAGCCGAAAGGGTCTTGATCCTCTCCGGCGACCACATCTACTGCATGAACTACGCAGAGATGGTGGAATTCCATCGGGAGAAGCGAGCTGACCTAACCATCGCCATGATGTACGTGCCGTGGGAGGAGACCCGCCACTATGGCATCGCCCAGGTGGACTCGGAATGGCGGGTGATCGCCTGGGAGGAGAAGCCGCGCCAGGCGAAAAGCAACTTGGCCAGCATGGGCGTCTACGTGTTCAATGCTGAATTCCTGTACCGGGCCCTGGCCGTGCGCACCGGACACGACTTCGGGAAAGACGTTGTGCCGTGGGCGGTACAGAACGCACGGGTGTTTGCCTTTCCCTTCACCGGCTACTGGAGGGATGTGGGCACGCTGCGCAGCTACTTCGAGGCCAATCGTGACCTTCTCCCACACCGACGACTGATCGATCCGGAGAAATGGGGGATTCAGACGAACTGGGAGGAACCAGGTCGGCGCGGTGACCGTCCTCCCACCCGCTTTGGATCCAACGCCAAGGTGCGCAACAGCGTCGTTTCCCCCGGCTGTGTAATTGAGGGCGAAGTGCGCAATTCCATTCTGTCCCCGGGCGTTGTAGTCGCGGCCGGGGCCGAGGTTGTGGACAGCGTCATTATGCACGACAGCCGGATCGGGCCGGGGGCGAAGGTGCAGAACGCCATCGTCGATAAGAATGTGACCATCGGACCAGGCTGCCGAATCGGACAAGCGGATCAGGAGGGGGCAGCCGGCAACGACTCCCCAAACGGCACGAGCGGGCTGGTTGTCATCGGCAAGGCGGCCTCCATCCCGCCGGACGTCATTCTTCCGGGCGACTGCATCGTCTACCCCTGGGTGCGCGAGCAGGATGTGCCAGGGGGTGAAATCCCGAGAGGCACGATTATCCGAGGGCCGCAGGATCAAGAGCAGCCTTAAGACGCGCCGGCGTGCGGGGGCCGAGGCGGTCCATAGCGTCGATTGACACTGATCATTTGTCGCCCGGAGTCTCGAATCCTGGACCGTAGGCACTTATGGACGACCCTTGTGGAGGGCGCCTTCCCGTTCCAGCCGAGCTGCGAGAAAAGGCGGCAAGCACTCTGATGGTCAGAAAGACTGGACAATCGATTCCGGATACAGCGGTCATCCTGGCCGGGGGGCTTGGAACTCGTCTGCGGCCCCTTACATGTCGCCTCCCGAAGTCCCTGGTCCCCATCGCAAACCGCCCCCTTCTCGTGTACGCTCTGGAGTTGCTTCAGCAGCACGGGGTCCAAAGGGTCGTATTGCTGCTGATGTATAGGGCCGAAGCGGTGAGGGAAGCTGTGGAACAGGCTTGCCCGCAGGGCCTCAGGGTCGAGCTTGTGGCATCCACAGAGGATTATGGCACGGCAGGATCGGTTCGGCAGGCCCTTCCTCTGCTCGGAGAGGAGTTCTTCGTAATGGCAGGAGACCTGTTGACGGACATCGACCTGCGGCGCATGTACTCCTTCCACCGGGAGGCCGAGGCCATTGCCACCATTGCCGTAACGCGCGTCGCAAATCCCACCGCCTATGGTCTGGTGCTGAGTGCCCCGGACGGCCGCGTAGAAACTTTCTTAGAAAAGCCTTCCTGGGGACAGGTCGTCACAGACACTGTAAACGCGGGCGTCTACGTTCTGCACCGCGGGGTGTTGGAGGCCTACCCAGAGGGGAAAGCCCTCTCATTCGAGCACGATGTGTTTCCCGACCTGCTCCGCAGGAAAGCCCCCGTGCTTGCCTACGAACACAGTGGTTATTGGAGGGACCTGGGTTCCCTCGACGATTACCGGGAGGCCAATGTCGATGTTTTGGAAGGCCGGTTTCCGTCGGCGCCCACCCCGTGGAGCCCGGACCTCAAGGAGAACTGGGTCGATCCTGGAGCGACGATCGTTGGGCCCACATTGCTCGGGGGAGGTTGCCGGATCGGCCGGGGTGCCTGGCTGGAGAAGTGTGTTGTAGGGTCTCGCTGTGAGATTGCGGAGGGGGCCCGTCTGGTCCGTTGCGTCGTGTGGAGCGATGTTCGGATAGGGCCGGGCTCGTGGCTGGAGAACGCAGTGGTCGCCAGTGGATCCCGGCTCGGCTGTCGCGTGTACGTGCCGGCGAAGGTCGTCCTTGGGGAGCGAGTGCTGGTCGGCAACAACGTACGCTTCCACGAAGGCCTCAAGATCTGGCCCGGGAAGGAGATTGAGGACGGGGCGCTGGTTACTACAAGCCTGGTCGGAGCGGAGCGCTGGGGTCGGGAGCTGTTTGAGGGCTCGCGGATCACAGGCGTGGTCAACGAGGAACTGACACCCGAATTCGGCGCACGCCTTGGGGCAGCGGTCGGTTCGACGTTCGCGCCGGGGGATTATGTGGTGAGCAGCCGCGACGTGAGCCCAGCCGCGCGAATGCTGAGCCGCGCGCTCATCTGCGGGCTGATGTCCGCCGGAGTGCACGTTGAGGACCTGCGAGTGACGCCCATCCCCATCGTCCGGTACGCCTTGCGCACGGGCCGTGAAGTGGGCGGGTTCTACGTGCGTAAGTCGCCCTTTGATCCCCAGCTCGTGGATATTCTTTTCTTCGACCGAGATGGGCGGGATCTTTCGCTGGGTCGGGTCAAGGCTATTGAACGGATGTTTTACAGGGAGGACTTCGTGCGCGTGCCGCCGGACCAGGTGGGACAACTCGAGTTCCCGGTCCGGGTAACCGAGGCCTACATCGAGGATTTCCTTAGTCACCTGGATCTGGATACTCTGCGGGCGTCGCGTCTACGGGTGGTCATCGATTACTCGCATGGGGCGGCCTCCTTCGCTCTACCGCAGATTCTTGGTGCCCTGCAGTGTAACGCGATCTCCCTCAATGCCTTCGCGGACCCCACCCACCTCACGCGTTCGCGGGAGGATTTCGCGCGCGCCCTCGCCCAGCTGGCCACCATCGTGACCTCCGTAGGAGCCGATGTGGGGCTTCTGCTGGACGCTGGAGCGGAGAAAATCTTCCTGGTGGATGAAAAGGGACGCTACATTGACAGCGACCGGCTTCTTGTCCTGGTCACGTACCTGGTCCTTCAGCAGATGGGAGTGAAGCGGATCGCGGTGCCGGTAACCGTTTCCTCCCAGGTGGAGCAGCTGGCCCAACAGCACGGCGTAGAAGTCGTGCGCACTCCCTATGACAGCCGGGCCCTGATCGAGAGCTGCCTTGCTGGTGGTGTGCAATTCGCTGGCGACGGGCTGGGGGGCTTCATTTTCTCCGACTTCCTGTTTGCGTTCGACGCCATGTACGCGCTGGCCAGGATCTTGGAGCTCATGGCGCGGAGCCAGGTCCGATTCGGCGAGCTGGATCGTCTCCTCCCACAACGTCCCCTGGTGAGGCTCGAGGTTCCGTGCCCCCGCACGCGCAAGGGGGAGCTCATGCGTAGGCTTCACCAACTCACAGCGGATCTTCCCCGTGATCTGACGGACGGCATCCGGCTTCTCGTCAATGGAGGTTGGGTCTTGCTGTTGCCCGACCACTCTCGGCCCACCTTCCACATTCGCGCTGAGGCCGACGACCCTCTCCGCGCCGCCGAACTCGCCCGCCATTACCGTGACCTGGTTCGCCAGTGGCTGGCCACATGAGGGGCCGTGCCGCTTCCCGGAATGCCTATCCCTTCAGCTTCTTCTCGATTTCCTCCAGGCGTTTCCGGATGTCCTCAAGGTCTTGCTTTGTGGGCAGATCCATCTCTTGCAGGGCTCGTGTCACGGCCTTTCCAATGCGGTCCATGATGGCCTTCTCCTGCTCCTCTGCCTTGCGCAGGAGTTCCTCCACGGCCTTGGCCTTTTCGGGCGCCGCGACCTCGCCCTTCTTGACGAGTTCATCGACAAGGGCCTCCACCTTCTCGCGGGTCATGGCGATGGCGCCAAGTCCTGCCAGGAACGTGCGGTAGAGTAGTCCTTCCATGTCCCCACCTCCCTGAGTTTCTTCCTCGCTCATTGCACGACGGCTAAGGCTCGTCTACTGGAACGCTCCACTCCATAACGGGATCCCCCGGCGAGGTGCTTCGAAGGAGGGAGGTTGGGGGCGAGCGGCGAAAACGCGGCCGTTTCCGCTCACCAAGCCTTAGGGGCAAGCTGTAGCGCTAACAGTCGTCCAAGCCCAAGAAGCGGAGCTGGGACCGTAGCTCCTGGAGCGCCCGCTTTCGGGGCACGGTACGAAGCGGCGGAGCCACCTGAAATCCGCAGGTCTAATCCCTCTCTCGCCGAACTACGAATAGGAGCGGGTAAGGACACGAGATTTTTGCTTGCTTTTTCGCGCAGGGGATGTATCTTGGGGCATCTTGTTTCGCCTTTCCGAATCACCTTGGATTTCAGAGTACCACGGGAGGCTGCGATGAGACGAGTTCAAGGATGGGCGGCGGTATTGGCTCTGATGTGGCTGGGCGTGGGCAGCTCCAGTGGCGGATGGGCTGCTTCCGGTCTCGGCGTGGTAAGTGGCAGAGTCTTCGACGCAAAAACCGGCGAACCGTTGGCCAGCGCCAATGTGGTACTGGCGGGCACAATGCGTGGGGCGGCAACCGATGTGAGTGGGAACTTCCGCATCGCCGGTCTAAGGCCGGGCAATTACGTTCTTCGCGTTACGATGATCGGATATGACCCTGCGACCCTCAGCGTGACGGTTGAGGAGGGGCGCGAGGCGTTGGTGGAGTTCCGGTTGCAGCCGAGCATCCTTCAGGCTCAGCACATCGTGGTAACGGCCACGCGGGCGGAGAGGCTTCTGGAAAATGTGCCAGTGGTGACGGAAGTCGTTCCGATGTCCGAAATCCGGGAAAAGGGGGCCAACGACCTTGCCGACGCGCTCCACGACAGGCCGGGAGTGGTGATTGACGCAAGCTCTTCCGGAGGCAAGATCCTGCGCATGAACGGGGTCGATGGCAGGCGAATCCTTCTCCTCGTCGATGGCGTGCCGGTGGCGGGTAAGGTGAACGATCGCCACGAGCTGGAACTGTTCGACGCCGACGAGATCGAGCGCATCGAGATTGTGAAAGGTCCGGGATCCTCACTCTACGGAAGCGATGCCATGGGCGGTGTGGTCAACGTGATTACCCAGCCCATCAGCCAGGATTTCCAGCTGCACCTCCGAACGAGGGCGGGCGAATACGGCCTGGCGAACGGGAACCTGTCGCTTTCGGGCACAACCCGGGGCTGGGGATACGCCCTGGCCGTCGATCACACGCGACAGGGCGCCAGGAGGTCCACCAGCGAGATCCAGGTCAAGGATTTTGCCTCCTCTTCCGGGAAAATAAAGGTGCAGCGGGCCTGGTCATCAGGCAGGGTGGAGGGACGCCTTCTCTACCGCAAGACCTCGCAAGAAGCGGATCTGCAAATGAGCGGAAGACAATACGACACCGGCACGAATGTGCGGCACTGGGATTCCGGCTTCCGGCTTGTCGAGGCTTTCTCCCCTCGCCTGACCGCAGATGTCACCGGCTACGGCTCGTGGAATTTTCGGGAGTATCGTTCCGTGGCTGCAGGTCGTGCACCATCCTTGGACACTACGAGGGAGGACCTGTGGGGAGTCCGAAGTGACCTACGATGGGCGGCCACGGATTGGTTGACCGCGGATATCGGCTACGATGCCTCCGTCGATCGCTACGAGTCGCCGCGCGTCCGGGGGGCTTCGAGGCGGTGGCAGCAGGGGGCCTTTGGCCAGGCCGAGGTTCGCGCTCTGAGCCTCGTCACCCTAAACGCCGGGGCCCGGTACGATAAGATCACCGATCTTCAGGGTCGTTGGAGTCCGCGCGTCAGCGCGATGCTGCAGCCCCTTCCGGCTGTGAAGATCCGCGGTAGTTGGGGAATGGGTTTCCGCGCCCCCTCCTTCATCGAAATGTACAGCTACTTTGTCATGCCCATCCCCGGCAGACCGGTTTACCTCATCGGAAATGAAGCGCTGAAGCCCGAAACGTCCGTCGGCTGGAACGCGGGCGTAGAGTACGCCTTCCGCGAGCGCCTGTTCACTTCCCTCACCTACTACGAGAATCGCTTCCGAGACCTGATCGCGGACTACTGGCAGAAGATCGGAACAGTCCTCTCCTACCGGAACATCGATCGGGCGACGTTCAAGAGCCTGGAATGGCAGGGCAAGGCCTACATTCTGGCCAATCTCTGGGCCTCCGTAGCGTACAATTACACCCGCGTCTCGGAGGATGAGGAATATCCCACTCTGGGCATTTCACCGCACATGGCTAACCTACGGCTCAACTGGCGGCTCTTGAGAAATAGAGTGAACCTGTCCGCAAGGCTGCAAGGGTTTTCCGCCACGGACGTGACGGAGTACGTCAGAGACGCGAGTGGCGCCCTTGTTCCGCGCACATCCCGACGTAACGCGTATGCGCTTCTCGATGCGACGCTAACGATTCAACTTCGCCGGCTCTTGGACCTGCGAGTCGGGGCCACCAACTTGACCGACTACACCAACGCTTCGTTCGGTCCCTACCTGGGACGCAGAGCTTTCATTGACCTGGAGTTCTCAATGTGAGGTTTCGGGAGAGCGGGATCGTGGGCCTAACTTTTTGAGCGATTAGGCTGAATCTAAGGCGTGATCGCCCCGCAGCGGGGCCCCAAACTCCTCGCGCACGCCCCACTGGAACAGTGGGGCGTTCTTTTTGCCCCCAGGTCGGGGGCCAGCAGCTTGCTTTTGCTGACCGGATTGCCTAACTTGATATGCGAGGCGAGGTCCAAGGAGGAGCGCATGGTAAGCGTACTGTTGCCGGTGTTTGAGGGGCAGGTGCTCGAGCCGACCGTGGAAGGGCTCGGGAATGCATCCAACAGCCCGATCGAGACCGTCGTTTTGGCCCAGAACGAAGCGGTCTGGCGGAACTTCAGCCATCTAAAAGTTCCCGGCCTGTCGCAAGTGGTTTTCGGCCCGTTCCCCAATCTTGCTGCGATGATGAACCGGGGGGTTGCGAACGCTACAGGTGAGCTTATTGCTTATCTCCCCCCGAACATTCGATTGAAGAAAGGGGCCATCGAGCAATACCTCCGAATCTGGCAAGAGACCAGGGCGGCGTGGGTTTACGCCGATTACGAGGAAGTTTTCCCAGATGGCGAGCTCACGCTTAAGAGGCTTCGGGACGAGAATGACAACATCACCGAACGTGCCAGCCTTGGTTACGTCAAGGTGTTGAGCCGGGAGGCGTTTGAGCGGCTCGGCGGTTTTGACGAGCGGTACAACCGCGCCGAAGACTACGACTTCCGCCTGCGTCTTATGGAGCACTACCGCCTGGCCCATATCCCAACCCCCCTATACGAAGTCCTCGTGTCGCCCCAAGCGGCCGAGGAGAGACGCGCCAACGTCGGGGCCTCGAAGCTTTTCTTCCCGGGCGAGGGGCGGTACGGAGGTTTCTCCTACCTTTTCTACGACAAGGAAGAGGAGCGCGAGATCGAGCAGGCCTTCTACGCCTATCTGAGGCGTCAGGGAGCCTATCTGACGCATCCCAATAGGCCGGTCCAGTACGCACCGGGGGAAACATTCCCGCTGTACGTGACGGTGGTCACTCCGTGCTTCAACCGAGCGCGTTACATCGGGCGGGCAATCGAGAGCGTTTTGGCCAACAAGTTTCCGAGCTACGAGATGATCGTGGTCGATAACGGTTCCACCGATGGCAGTCAGGACGTGGTGGAGTCGTACGAGCGAAAGACCCACGGCAAAGTGCGCCTCATTCGCAACGACAAGAACGTCATTGCGTACAGCCTTAACCTCGGTGTCCGCGCAGCGCAGGGGAAGTACATTTCCCAGCTGGACTCCGACGACGAGTACACACCGGATACCCTGGGCGCAATGGTGGAGTACCTGGAGAGCCATCCCGAGTGCGCGCTGGCCATCTCCTATTACGACCTGATTGATCCGGATGGGGCACCGCTCCACGAGTTCGGGATCATTCGGCACCTGGAGTACAATCGCAACAATATCCTTCGGGTGGACGGCGCGGGCGCCGTCCGCACCTGGCATAAGAAAGTCATCCTGGAATTCGGCGGTTTCAACGAAGACCAGTTCGGCCACTATGGGGAAGACTATGACCTGGTGTTGAAGGTCTCGGAAAAGTACGAGGTGGGACGGGTTCACCAGGTGCTCTACCACTACCGGCGTCACCCTGACAACACGGACGCCAAGCGGGACCCCGAAATGAAGCTCCGCAACAAGATGCTGGCGCGCCACCTGGCCATCGAGCGCCGCAAGAGGATCAATGAGCGAATCGCACGGGGTCTATCTCCGTGGGAATAGCGTAGCGGTCGTGGGGCGACGGCTTCCCCGGCGATCTGGCTATGGGGAGGTCCGGAAAGCGGATCCGCCTTTCCTAAGCTAAAAACCAGCCGCGGGAGGGAACTTGTCTTGCTCTCAAAGGGCAGGGAACTCGTGGCGGCTGCTCTCCTGGCCGCTCTCACCGCAGTGGGAGCCCAGCTGGCGATCCCCCTCCCTCTGGTCCCCGTGACGCTTCAAACTCTGTTTGTTTACCTTGCTGGACTGGTGTTGAGGCCGAGCTACGCCTTGTTGAGCGAGGCCGTATACCTCGCGGTCGGTCTGTTGGGCTTTCCGGTGTTTGCGGGAGGGCGGTCGGGCTTGTCCGTGGCCCTCTCGCCCACTTTTGGCTACTTGCTGGCCTTCCCGCTGGCTGCGTGGATCATCGCCCGTACGGGAGGGCAAGCATTAGGCTCTCTCGCCCGGATCGTGCGTGCGTGTGTGGTGGGGGCTCTGTCCATCCTGGCTCTGGGCGTTGTTTACCTCTGGATTAGCACACGCTACATTCTCGGGGCACCCCTCGGGATCAGACAGGCAGTATGGGCCGGCGCGGTTATCTTCCTTCCCGGCGAGACCTTGAAGGTCGCGTGCGCTGTGATTCTGGCTCGCCGGCTTTGGCCCTTAGTCGAAACGAGATCGCATTAAGACCGAGGCGTCGATGGGAAATCGCACAGTGGATGTTGTCGTGGGCATAGACGGCGGGGGCACGAAGACCCGAGCGGTGGTGGTGGCTCTGGACGGAAGGCTCCTGGGTGAAGCTTTGGGCCCGAGCTCGAACTTCCAGATGCTTGGGCCTGAGAAGACGGCCGCTGTCCTGCACGGGTGCGTTCGGGAGGCCCTGGAGAGGGTGTCCGGCGGTCAGGTGCGCGTCCGTTGCGTCTCGGCTTGCCTGGCGGGCGTTGGGAGACCATCGGACCGTCGACAAGCTTTGCAGGCCCTGCAGGCTCTCGAGATAGCGCCTCACTACCGGGTCGAAAGCGATGCCATGGGAGCCCTGGCCGGAGCGTTTGCAGGCGGCGAGGGAATCATCCTGATCGCGGGCACGGGGACCATTTGCCTGGGCAAGGGTGCTGATGGACGGGTAGAGAGAGCAGGCGGCTGGGGTTACTTGCTGGGAGACGAAGGCAGCGGCTATTACATTGGTCAGCAAGCCATCGTCGGGGCACTGAAGGACCTGGACGGCAGGGGGCCCACCACCCGCCTCCGGAGCTTTCTGGAAGCAAGGTACGAGCTGGAACGGATTGATCGAATCATCCCCAAGATCTACCAGGGAGAAATCGACCGGACCGAGATTGCGGCCATCGCTCCCCATGTGTTCGAGATTGCTGCGAACGGGGACGAGGTGGCCATGGAAATCATTCGCCGTGCCGCAGAAGAGCTTGCGAAGCTGGCCGTTGCGGTCGGACGGAGGCTGGCGTGGTCGACAGGTGTCGCCCAGATCGCGCCGATCGGGAGCCTGTTCCGCCAATTCGACGTTCTCCAGCCCCACATGGAGAGGGTATTCCAGCAAGAGGCGTTTGCCCACAGGTTCGTGGAGCCGTTGTTCGATCCTGCCATTGGAGCCGCAATCCTAGGCCTTGAGGAGGAAGGCGTCCGGATCGAGGATTCCGTGCTCAGAAATCTGAGGAGCTCCGCCAGGTAGCCTTCCGCAGAGAGGGGGCGTCCGGGGTGGGCAAGCGACCCAAGGACCGGCTCCGGGCCAAAGCCGAGGGCATGAAACTTGCAAACAAGGCCCACGAAACGCCAAGCCAGAAACCCATTGGACTCCCTTGAGAAAGCGAAGCGGCGAGGTGAAGACTCGTGGGCAGGATGGGACTCCACAGTGAGATCGAGTTCGGGGAGCGGAAGCTTCTGATCGAGAGCTCCTTCTACCCGGAGCAGCGGACCATCGTCAGCAACGTGTTCGACGATGGACATCTGGTCGAGAAGCGGGAGTGGGCGCTCTCCGCAGACTTACCGGACCATGAGCTTTCCGAGAGACTCGAGGAGTGCCATCGCCGGATGACGGCGGAATATGAGATCCTTGAGTACATCCAGAAGAAGATCCGCACCGTTAGCCATCCGCCCTCCAACAATCGCCTCGGGCTCGTGTTCCTGGCGAAGGGACTGTATCGGGAAGCCCTGCGGGAATTCACAGTGGCGATCAAGGGCGATCCTGGGAAGGCGGAATACTACGGCAATTTGGCCCGCGCTCTTCTGGCTCTCGGGCGCCCCGAGGATGCCCTATCGGCGGTCGACGAAGGGCTTGAGCGGGGGCCGAATTTCGCCGACCTTCACAACCTCCGGGGGCTCGTCCTGCTACGGCTGGATCGTCACGCGGATGCCGTGAAGGCGTTTCAGGAGGCCGTGCAGTACAATCCGAGCTACGGGGAGGCCCATCTCAATCTGGCCCTCTCTTTGCTGGCCACGGTACGGCAAAATATGGAGCACCCGGATCTACCTCCGGTCCTGACGCGAATCCGCAAGGCCCTGGCGAGCGTGAAGCAGGCCGTGGAGGCAAGCCCAGTCTTGGACCCTGCGGAGGCCGAGCCGGTCTTCGAAGCCGTGAAACTACAGGACCTGGCCAGGGCAGAACGGCTGATTGAGGCGCTTCGCGCGAAACTTCCCTCGCCCGAGAGCCTTCTCTACGACCACGAGTTCTATCTGCAGTTCATGTACGGCGGGAAGGGCAAAGATGAGGAAGCGCTGCAGACCTACATCCAGTGGCTCCAAGAAGAGTTGCAGGCCCACCCCGAGTACCCAGATCTCCACAACAACCTGGGCGTGGCGTACCTGATTGCAGCACGGAACCTGTTCACGAAAGCCATTGACGAGTTCAGGGAGGCCCTCCGGATCAACCCGAATTTCGAGCGCGCCGCTAAGAATCTTCGTTTGGCACAAAATGACGGGAAGGGCTTCCTGATCCTGCTCCGAGCGGTCCTCAAGTAGCGGCGAGCCTTTCGATCGGTGGGCGACGGGTGAGAACGCGTGCCAAGGCGGGGAAGGCAACTTCGGGATCGTGGGTTCGTCTCGTATTCGGAAAGAACGTTGTTCGTGGCTTGGATCTTGCACGGTGCAACAGGGCGTTCCAGAGTCCGGCTTCGGGCAGGAGGGCGGAACCGAAACTGTCTCCACTGGAGACAGGTTAGGCTAAAATGAACGAGGGGCAATGATGCGACGGCGCATTGGGATGCCAGCTCTGAAGGCGGCGGTTCTCGTGCTTACGCTGTGCCCCATCGCCGCCAGTGCCGCAGATTCACTGGGAGTGTTTCTTCTCGGGCCAGGGCCGGGGGAGCGCTCGATTTGCGAATTACGATTTCGGCTTTCCCAGCCTCTTCCCCCTCGGGCCTCCTTTCGGGTCCAATTTGCCAGCGGGTTCGATCTGTCCGAGGTACTGCTCGTGGGGTCGGATCGGATCGACGGAGGGCTTAGCTTCCGACGGGACGGGAACCAGATCATCGTCAGCCGCAGTGGCCTGGGACACGGGATTCCGGCCGGCGAGCTTCTGGATTTGAAGATCGCGAACCTTCGCACCCCGTCCGTGATGTCAGAAGCTGGTCCGGTAAGAGTGACAATCCTCGGGCCAACCGAGACGCTGGCGGAGCTTGCCGCGCGTGCTGAGTTTCGGTCAGCTGAAAGGGGGGAGCAGCGCTGATGGGCCGCTATCGATCGCTGCCAGGAGGAACGAGGATGGGCCGCTCTCGTTCGGGGCTGGTCCGCATTCTGGCCATTCTTCTGGGAATCTTGCCCGCGGGGCATAGTTGGGGTGCAAGCCTGGAAAATGTGCGCGTGGCCCCTCTGGACTCCGGAGCAGGTCAGTGGGCCATTTACGAGATCAGCTTCACCATCCCCGCCAGCGACAGTCTGCCCGCGGATGGAATCATTCGCGTTATCTATCCCCCCGGTTTCGATTTGTCCTTTGTCCTCGTGGCAATGGCCGGCGGGAGCGTGAACGGCGGACTGAGGGTCGCCGTCAGCGGTGACACGGTCGAGGTGAGGAGGGACAGCACGGGGAGCAGGCTGGCGGGAGGCTCGAATGTGCTCGTGCGCATCGCAAATGTGCGCAACGCGATCTCTCTGGGGAGCTATTCCGGAGTCGTCCAGTGTCTGACCGCCGACTCGACCCTGATCGGAAGCGGACAGGACGCGTTCACGGTTGTCCCAGGACCTCTGCACCACTTCACCCTGGACGGTTTCCCTGACACTCTTACCGCAGGGCTGACGTTAGGCAACACCATTACCGTCAGAGCGTGGGATGCGTACGGGAATCTGAAGACCAATTACGCCGGGACTGTCCACTGGTCCACGAGCGACCCGCACGCGCAGGCCTCTGTGCCTGCCGACGCAGCGTTCGACGGCACGACGGGGGTCAAGACATTTCCTGGCAGCAGCTTCCGCCTCTGCACCGCAGGCGCCCAAACCTTTACGGTAGCGGATATCGCACAGGGTATCAGTGCGTCCTCCAATGGCATTCGCGTAAAGCCTGGTGCCATTGCCAGCTTTACCCTTTCCGGCCCCGCCACAGCGGTCGCGGGGGTACCGTTTGCCCTGTCCGTGACCGGCGCGACGGACGGGTTCGGGAATCTGGCAAGCGGTACAGCGGTGGTCAGTTTGTCGGGAGGTTCCCACGCGGCGCCGGACGGCACGATGCCTGTTCTGAGTGCAATCTCCGTGAGGGACGGAAGCGGCTCGGCGCAACAGACCCTCTATTGTGCGGAGAGCAGCGTCCAGTTCCAAGCCGCCATTGGAAGTGTGTCTCGGAGCTGGACGGTAACCGCGGTGAGACCGGGGGACGCTTTTGCCTTTGAGCTGAGCGGTTACCCCACCGCTGTGACAGCGGGGAACTCAGTGCCGGTCCGCGTTACCGTGAAGGATGCCTGGGGAAACGTGAAAGCCGATTACACGGGTACCGTGAGGTATGGTACTTCGGACCCTCAGGGCCAGGTCCCCCAGAACTACACCTTCTCCTCCGCAGATGGCGGTATCCACGATGCGGTGGTGGTGTTGAAGACGGCCGGTTCGCAGCGAATCTGGGTCCAGGAGCTGGATGGCTCCCCAGCAGATACAACAGCGGGGATCCTGGTGGAACCAGCTTCCATCAGCTCGTTCACTCTGACTGCCCCGCTCACGGTGACTGCGGGCCAGGCTTTTTCGCTGACCGTCTCCGGCGCTGTAGACGCCTACGGCAACGCCGCCTCGGGGACAGTCGTCGTGACGTTAACCACCCCGGGTACGAGCCCCAACGGGACGGAGCCTCAGCTTGCGAATATTGTCGTGACAAACGGTTCCGGCTCCGCGCAGCAGGTTCTCGTCAGAGCAGGATCGGCTACTCTGAAGGGCAAGGTTTCCCCTTCTGGCCCGGAACGGACAAGAGACGTACAGGTGTTGCCTGGGCCTCTGGCGAGTTTCACCCTTACCGGTATTCCCACTTCGACAGTCGCGGGACAAAGCTTCCCCGGGCCCGTTACGGTCACAGCCTATGACGCATTTGGGAATGTGAAGACGAACTACACCGGTTCGGTCTATTTCGAGAGTACCGATGCCCAAGCTCAGCTTCCCTATACCAGTTCCAGTCGGTACACATTCGCCCCTGGCGATGCGGGGAGCCACAGTTTCTCGGGATCCGGCTTTGTCCTGAAGACCGGCGGCAGCCACACCGTTTCGGTCACGGATGGGACGATCAGCTGCTCGAGCGGGCCGGTCACTGTCTCGCCAGGGCCGGTGGCCAGCTTCACCCTAACGGCGGGCACCACACAGGTCGCAGGTATCCCCTTTGTCCTCACTGTTACGGCGGCGAGGGATGCCTATGGCAATCCCTGGAGCGGCACCGTTACCGTACGGGCCGCAAGCGGAGGAGGGCAAAGTCCGAACGGCACATCCCCGTCGCTCAACAACGTGACGGTCACGGGTGGATCGGGCAGTGCAAGCCAGGTCCTTGTGAACGCCGTCCCGACGGTGCTCGAAGGAGAGGCCGGCGGGGTTAAGGCTGCGACCGGTACGATTGTGGTGCAACCAGGGGCCGTCAGCTCTTTCAGTGTCTCAGCGCCCTCGGAGGTCACGGCTGGAACTCCCTTTACCCTTACGGTAAGCAATGCCAGGGACGCCTATGGGAATCCGTGGGCCGGCACCGTAACCGTGGCGGTGGTCAGTGGAGGTGGACCCAGCCCCAGTGGGTCACAGCCGGTCCTGAATCCTATCACTGTGGCGGGTGGCGCAGGCTCGGGCAACCAAGTACTGGTCAACGCAGTGCAGACGGTCTTGAAGGGACAGGCCGACGGGGTCGAGGCTCTCACCGGCACGATTGTGGTGAGGCCGGGGCCGCTGGCTTCTTTACGACTCACAGCTCCCCCGGAGGTCGTGGCAGGGTCGTCCTTTCCCCTATCGGTGGGCAACGCCATCGATGCTTTCGGAAACCCGTGGAGCGGCACGGTTGTCGTACAACCGGCAAGTGGCGGCGGGAACAGTCCGAACGGTACCCCCCCTTCCCTGAGCAACATAGTTGTCACAGACGGGTCGGGCAGCGCGAACCAGGTGCTGGTCAATGCGGTGCCCACTGTTCTTGAGGGAGGAGTGGCCAATGTGAAAGCCACCTCGGGGACGATCACCGTGAAGCCGGCGGCGGCAGCCGCGTTCGCTCTAAGTGCCCCGGCCGAGGTCAGGGCCGGTGAACCGTTCACCCTAAGCGCTTCCAATGCCGTGGACCCGTTTGGCAACCCGTGGAGCGGCACGATCACGGTGAATGTAGGCAGCGGTGGCGGGCCGAGTCCCAATGGAAGTTCACCGAGCCTACGCGACATCGTGGTCCAAGATGGCTCCGGCTCGGCAAGCGAGATTCTGGTTAATGCGGTGCCCACGGTGCTGTTCGGGCAAGTCGGCAGCGTGCAGGCGCAGACGAACCCGATCACGGTAAAGCCGGGGGTTTTCGGTTCCCTGAACGTTGCGGCAGCCCCGACGACCGCCATAGCCGGTCGCACTTTCGATAGCCCCGTGGTTGTGCGCGCCTACGATCGCTACGGCAACCTGAAGACGGACTACACCGGCTCCGTGTACTTTTTCTGCAACACCGATCCTTACGCCACGTTACCCTACGTCTCTTCCGGCCCTTACTCGTTCACCCCGGCCGATACCGGGCAGCATAGCTTCCCGGGCGCGGGCTTTGTCCTCCAAACGCCGGGGATACACCGCATCGGCGTACACGAGGTCGATACGGGCTACGAGGCCTTTACCGCGCCCATCGACGTGACCGGGCTCCAGTTGGTCTCGGTCACCACGGGGGCAAATCAGGTAAGTCGGGGGCAAACCGGATTGGAAGTCTCCCTCACCGTCCGGAAACTTGGATCCCAGGCGGTGACGGCCCTTGCAGGAGGCCTGAGCTTCACGCAAGCAGGGCAGGACGTGAGCTCAGACTATACGGTCGTGCGCCAGGACACGCTTTCGGTGATTACTGCCGCCCAGCAGGGGACGTTCGTCCTGCGCTTCTCCGTGAGCGTGAAGGCCGCGGCCCGTCTGGGTACGGTCGTCATTGGCGGCTACGTGTCGGGGAAGGTGGGGTCCGTGACGGTGGGCGACAATACACCTGAGATGACCGCAAGCTGGTTGGTCCTGAAGCCGGCCTCCCTGACCGTTACGTCCGTGCAGGTGGTTCCAGACTCTGTGAGCCAAGGCGACAGTGGGATCCAGGCTTCCCTTGTAGTGACGAACGGCGATGCGAACACGGCGCCAGCCGTGCTGGACCAGGCGGATCTGCTGTTCTACGGAGCGGGCGGGGATCAGACTTCGGATTTTGTGCGGAAGGCCAGCGCGAACAATCCCTCCCAGATTCCAGGAGGGGGCAGCGCGACGTTGAACTTTTCCCTTGACGTCTCCCAGGTCGCGCGCACCGGGCCGGTTCAGGTCCGGGGCAGAGTATTGGGACACGATCTCTACTCGGGCCTGGTGACGAGCGACACCAGCGATGCCTACGACGCCCTCTACGTGCGCCAGAGGCCGGCTCTTCGAATCGTTTCCATCTTGACTTCCCAGGCGAAGGTTAGCCGATCTCAATCCGCGCCCTGGGAGGTGCGCGTAGCCGTAGAGAACGGTACGAGCAGCTCGCAGGCCATCGATTTCGCGTCGACGAGTACCTTTGTTCGTTTCCGCAAGGCCGGCCAGGATCTGACGTCGCAGTACAGTATTAGCTATCCCACGGCGCTGGCCAGTGGTGGCTCTTCCCTCGCTCCGGGAGCGAAAGATTCCTTGATCTTTACTGTCAACCGAACCGGTACGACTACGGGGGAGATCACCATCTACGCGCGGGTGGCAACGGTAGGGGGAGCCATCTACACGGATTCCGAGCTCTCTGGCAAGTTTGGCTCGGTCACCGTTCAAACGCCGCCCGTCCTTGCGATCCAGCGGGTAGTTCCCAGCCAGCCGACGGTCACCGCGGGGCAAACGGCGCCATGGGCGGTCCGCGTCGTGGTTGCCAATAGCGGACAAGCGGACTTCCGCCTGAATCCGGACTCGACCTGGATCCGCTTCAGCACCGGGACCGATTTTGTTGTCCAGAAACCCCAGACGTGGACGCGGAGCCAGGATCTGATCCTGGCTGGTGGTGGCACGGATACGCTGGTGTTCCATGTGTCCGCTACAGGAGCCAGTGCCGGCCTCTCTTCGATCTCTGCTCGGGTCAAAGGCCTCGACGTCAATTCATCAGGCCCTGTGGAAATCGCCACGGACCCGACGAATGCGGGGCAGGTGCTGGTTCAGACGGCCGCCGATTTACGGATTCCGCGCGTAGTCGCGTCGGATACCTTCCTCACGCGGGGCACGTCCACGAATTGGACGGTAGCAGTCACTGTGGAGAACCAGGGCGAGAGCGCCGTGACGGTCGATCTGGACTCCACCTTCGTCCGCTTCATCCGCAGCACGACGAGGGTGGAAGACCAAACGTACACGGTGCTCAAACCCTCGGGGTTTAGCGGGTCCGGTACTCGCGTCCTGGCCGGCAAAAGCTCAGACCAGTTGGTTTTCACGGTGACCAAGACAGGTACGGCACTGGGAACCATTGTGCTAAAGAGTTCCCTGCGGGCGGTTGAGAACAACAGCGGGCGCGTCCTGCGGGTCACCGAATCCGATTCGGACCGTGTGGTGGTGCAGACCCCTGCCAGTGTAATTGCCCTGGGCGGCAGCCTGTTTCCGGCGGAGGTGAATCGGGGCAGCAATGCTCGCTTTTCTGTGCGGGTTCACAATGGGGGCGGGAGCACTGTCCTCCTCAATCCTCTCCAGACCTACATCCGTCTTTCCGACGGGGTGCGGACGTATCAGGCGGCTCTCGATTCGGCGATGGTGCGAACTATTGCGCCTGGGGATACGACCCTTACGTTCCTTTCCCAACCCGTTCCCGCCAACATGAGCGTGGGCAAGTACGCGCCCCAGGTAGTGCTCATCGGCACCGAGAACAGGAACGCCTTCAGCAAGACGCTTACCCTGACCGACAGCGTGCGAGTGAACGAAGCGGCTTCTCTCGCCATTGAGTCCGTTCGACCTTCGCAGGCGGCCGTGACGGCCGGCCAAACGAGGGAGTGGCGGATTGCGATGCTGGTCACGAACAACGGGGGATCGGCCGTCTCCCTCGACAGTGCACGCCTGCACTTCTATCGCCTGTCGCAGAACGTAGACAACAAGATTACGTACACAAGGCCGACCGGCTTTGCCGGAAGCGGCACCCGGTTGCTGGCGGGAGGAAAGACGGATTCTTTGATCTTTAGGGTCACTCAGGTAGATCCCACCATCCCTGTGGGAAACATCCGCATTCAGGGCACGGTATTCGTGACCGATGTGAACGACACGAGTCGCCATATTCAGCAGACGACGGACGGGAATTCCGGCTACGTGGTTGTGCAGTCACCAGCTGTGCTGTCGATTGTACGGGTGCGACCGCGGCAGCCGAGTGTGACGGTCGGTCAAACAGAAGATTGGAGCGTATCGGTCTGGTTGCAGAACAGTGGCGAGAGCGCCGTCCAGGTTGATTCAACGGGACTGGCCACTTACCTCACTTTCGGACTTGGAACCGGCTGGCAGGTCAAGGCGCCGAGCCGTTTCAGCAACGGGACGTGGGTGCTGGCCGGAAACAGGATGGACAGCCTCACTTTTGTCGTCGATCGGTCAGCCAGCAATGTCACAGGCCTTTGCACAATTGATGCGCAGGTGCGGGCGATCGAAGTGAACAGCGGGCGGGAGATCGTGGTGCTGTCGGGTATTTCCTCCCGCGGGACCATCCTCCTCGAGACCCCTGCGATGCTCCGCATTGACACGGTTCTGGTCTCGACCGCAACGGCTCCCAATGCGCCGCGGCTCAACACCGAGCAGCCTTATCTGTTGCGGATCCGGGTGCTGAATGAGGGGGAGGACGAGGCCGACAGTGTGACGGTGCGGGTGCGCTCGGTGGAGGGATTCTCGCTGCTGCAGGGGCCAATCAGCGCAGGCACGGTGGCTGGCAAGAGCGCAGTCTGGGTGGAGGCACAGGGGAGGACGGGCACGCGAGCGGACACGACGGAACATCTCACCGTGGCTATCACTAAGGCCATGGCCCGCAATACTCGAGCCCCGGCAACGATCCTCGCAGCCGTCGATCCGGGTGACACGACCTACGCGCTCCACGTGGAACGACCGGCGCAGCTGGCCGTCGACTCGGTTTGGACGGACCGGGACACGGTGCTGGCAAAGCAGACCTCCCCCTATTGGCATGTGTACGTGGCCGTACGCGACACGGGGAGCGGGCCGGTGCGGATCGCCAATCCGACCCCCTCGGACCTGCAATTCCGCATCGGGACACAGGTCCAAACCGGGTACGTGGTGGTGCCCCAGACGCTCTCGGAGGCCGAGCGAACGCTGGATCCAAGAGCTGGACGTCGCTACGCGACTCTGGCCTACGAGATACGTCAGACGGGCGCGACAGGGGGGTTGGTTGGAATTCACGCCAGTG
>JAPDPT010000064.1 GCA_034506315.1 candidate division KSB1 bacterium
ACGGTGATCAGATGCCTATAGGCGATCGAGCGCGAGGATTTCGGTTCCAGGCTGGGAAGCGTTCGGCTATGCTGAGGGCCGCGCTTTCGTACCGGGTCTCCCTGGTGCTGGCCTGCCCTCGGGGCCAAAGGGCATTGAGCGTGCCCTTCAATGCATGTCGGGGCCATTGCTCCGCGTGAAACGGTCAGACGTGCTTGGCCGGAGGTTGGGGCGGACGCCTCTCGGCAAACTTCGGAAGGCATAGCCCATGCAAGCCAGGTTCGCTCCATCTTCTTCCGCGCTTCTCCCCCCTGATGGACTCGTTTTCAGCCTTCCGGTGGGACAGGCTGAGGATTTCACAGCGCGCGCCGGTTGTCCTTACCATCCCGCCGTTCCCCACGTGGCGAGCGCAGAGGTCCAACGGAGTGATCCATCCCACGACATGCTCATCCGGTTCGAGAGCCCATCGCGCAGCACTGGCACCGCTCTGACGGACCCGGTTCTCATCCCCGGTCTTCATGCGCGGAGCGCTCTGGACGGAGTCGTCGGACAAGGCTTTTCTCTTGCGTTCTGCGACGGTCGGGTAGCCCCTCTCGTATGGAAGGGCATTCCCATTGTCGCTATTAACTCAGAGATAGTGTAGACCCAGGATCTCCGCTCCTCGTGAGGTAATAAAGCCTCGGTAGAACGATGAGTCGGTGCATCCGTCAGAGTAGTGCCCGGATCCATTTGCCATCTGCGTGCAAAGCCGATGCTGCGCACCCATTCCACCAACATCGCCCTCCGTTCCTCCCCAGCGGCATCCAGAGCACATTCCGTTGGGCGACCCAAGGGGGCGACCTCCGGCGATGCCTGGTGGATGGGCGCCCGCGGATCCGTGCCGAGAACCCATGGTCCAGCGAGCAGCCGGTCTCCCCATGCAGACTCTGGCGCCGAAACCGGCGAATCGACCACGAAGTCACCTTTCCCGAGCTTTCGGTAGGACGGCTACGGGTAAACCTGACAGCGGGTTTCCGGGCTGGCCTCCGCTTCGTTTTCCTCTCTAACAAGGAACGCGGTCTCTGGGCACTTTGCTCAACCCGACATCTGGGTTTGCCTGAGCGCGGGATTGCGTGTTTACCGCTGCGCCGGTCGGAGGGAGAAGCCCCATTGGGTGGGAGAACTGCGGGGGACGGCGTGCCCCCGCGTGTACGTATTGGGAAAGCCCGCTGGGAGAAGTGGACAGCCACAGCGTGTGCATTTGCGATGGCCCAGAGATCAGGGTTCTACGACGGAAAGGGACGGCCCTGGCAGTGCGGGGCAGTACAAGGTAGTTCCGGTACGATCCCGCCAGGTCTCAAGAAGGTCAAGGATCCAGAAGGTGAGGCTTTCCCGGGAGCGCTACGGCAAAGACCGGGTTCAAAGGCTCAGAGAGCCCCAAGTGCTTCTCTTCGTAATAGGCAGAAACGTCAGGTTTCAAGAACGCGGCTGCGTCCGTGCCCAAGCCAGATGGACCTTGCCGGCTACCTGATGGTAGCGATGTGGCAGCATGGCAAGTGTCGTGTGACCGTCCACCGAACGAAGTCCGACCCTCTCGGCGTGGAATACGAGAGTGCCTGTGGTGTATCCTCCAAGCAAGAGCAGCGGGAATTCGAGCCTTCGTACACCGGTGAGTTCTAACAGGGAGCATCTTCATGACGGGAGCGAGTGGAAACGGTTCGGCGACCTACGCAGAGATCAAAAGGCAGCCTCGAATCTGGAAGACGATCCTCGAGAGTTTGGACTCCGACTGCCAGCAGTATGATCGGCTGGTCGACAGCTACCGCGATAGTAACTGGGTCTTTACCGGCTGCGGCAGCTCATACTATTTGGCGCAGACCGCCAGCTATTGCTTCGGTGCGCGTACTTCCATCCCCTGCAAAGCCGTTCCTGCTTCCGAGATCCTGATTTTCCCCGAGGTGGTTTTCTCGCCAGGCACAAAGAACGTTCTCGTGGCGTTCTCGAGGTCTGGTTCGACGACGGAGACCGTACGCGCGGTGGAGAAGGCGAAAGCTGCATTCAATGTGCCCTCCGTGTCCGTTAGCTGTGACTTCGACTCTGAAATAAGTTCGCGCAGCGACCACGCCGTTAGGTTTCCCTTCGAAAAAGAAGAAAGCGTGGTCATGACCAGCTCTTTTACCTCCATGCTGCTGAGCATTCTGTTCCTTGCCGGCACGCGCGCCAAAGATTCCGACTTCTGGAAAAAATTGCTGACCCTGCCTGAGGCAAGTGAACGCATCATCAGCAAATACGAGGGCTTGGTAGCTCAGATCGGAGAACTCGATGACGTGGATACTTGGGTGTTCCTGGGGCAAGGGCCTTTTTACGGCGTGGCCAACGAGGGGGCTCTTAAGATTCAGGAAATGACCCTCTCCACGTCTCAGGGCTATCACTCTCTGGAGTATCGGCACGGTCCCATGTCTACCGCAGGCCCTCGGACTCTGATCGTTGTCCTTTGTTCCCAGGCCGGAGGTCCAATAGAGCGTGATCTCATCCTGGACCTCAAGAAGCTGGGTGCGAGATTGCTGGTCTTCGCCGATGAGGCGACCACGGCCGCACTGTCCGACGTGGACTACAAGGTCGCGCTGCCCGGGGAGTACGGAGATCTGCTTTCGCCCTTGCTCTGTTTGCCTCTGCTGCAGCTTCTCGGATACTACAGGGCCCGAAGAATGGGATTGAATCCGGACCGCCCCCGAAACCTGACCGCTGTGGTGAAGCTGGACCTATAGGGACGCTCATGAAGAAATTCGATGCTGTCATCATCGGGGAATTGAACATCGACCTCGTTCTCTGGGGCGTGCCGCTGCCAGAGTACGAAAAAGAGAAGCTGGCGCAAGACATGCGCTTTACCATGGGCAGCTCCTCTGCCATCACCGCTTATAATTTGGCCGCTTTAGGAACACGGGTCGCCTTTATAGGGAAGGCGGGTGCTGACACCTTCGGCGATTTCATGGTGAGGGAATTGTCCAAAGGAGGGGTCGACACCAGCGCTGTAATCCGAGACAAGACCCTCAAAACGGGCGCAACGATTGTCCTGGCCAATCCGCCCAAGAAAGCACTCCTAACCTACCTGGGCGCGATGGCCTACCTGACCATCGAGGATATCGACTGGGATGTCGTGAGAGAAGCCCGTCACCTGCACGTTGGCGGCTTTTTCCTTCAGACCGGTCTCCGGAAGGACGTGGGCCGGATCTTCGCCCGAGCGCGGGAGATGGGTCTCACCACCTCCCTCGACACAAACTGGGATCCGGACGAGCAATGGGGTGACGATCTCCGCGAGGCGCTGCGGTTTACGGATATCTTTCTGCCGAATGAAGAGGAGGCCGTGCAGATTGCCCAGACCAGCACGGTAGAGGAGGCGCTGGAACGTTTGGGAGAAATAGTGCCGGTTGTGGTCATCAAGCAGGGGAAAAAGGGCGCAAGCCTGAGAGCCGGAGATACGCGTCTTTTCAGCCCAGGTTTCGAGGTCGAAGTGGTGGAGACGACGGGGGCTGGAGATAGCTTCAACGCTGGATTCCTGCACCAGTACCTGAAGGGCAAATCGTGGGAAGAGTGCCTGCGGTTTGGAAATCTGTGCGGTGCGCTGGCGGTGACTGCAATGGGAGGTACAGGGGCCTTCGCGGATAAGGACCAGATAAAGTTGCGCATGGAGGCGATTCTTGGCAGGGCCTGACCCTCTGCGCGAAATCGTCGGAATGCACAAGGGTGGCAAGGCCGTCGGCATATACGCCGTGTGTTCCGCTCATCCCTTTGTCTTGGAAGCGGCCGTGCAGCAAGCCGTGGCGGACGGTTCGTTCTTGCTGGTTGAGTCGACTTCCAACCAGGTGGATCAGTTCGGCGGTTATACGGGTATGACACCGGCGCATTTCGCGGCGTTCGTGAGGGATGTTGCTGAGCGCTATGGGCTGCCCCACGAGCGAGTGATTCTGGGGGGAGACCATCTGGGACCGAATGTGTGGAGAAACCAGCCAGCCGATCGTGCGATGCGTCTCGCCAAAGACCAAATCCGGGCATACGTGCACGCCGGCTACCGTAAGATCCACCTGGACACAACGATGCGATGTGCAGACGACCCCGGGAGCCCGGACGAACCACTCGACCCGGAGATTGTCGCCCGAAGATCGGCTGAATTGTGCAACGTGGCCGAGGAAGCTGCCCTATCGGCCGGCGGCGATGGATTGCCGCCTGTGTACGTCGTCGGGACGGAGGTACCACCTCCGGGAGGGGCCACAGGCCAGACGCACGCCGTTGAGCCCACTCGTCTGGAGAGTCTGAAACAAACGGTCGAGGTTACTCGGAAGGCCTTTCTCGACCGGAAACTCGAGGCGGCTTGGAAAAGAGTGGTGGCGGTGGTGGTACAGCCGGGTATCGAATTTTCAGACATGAACGTCATTGACTATGATCGCCAGAAAGTAACAGCGCTTAAGGAGTTTATCGCCGCCGATCCGCAGTTGGTGTTCGAAGCTCACTCCACGGACTACCAAACAACGCGCAAACTCCGCGAGATGGTCGAAGATCACTTCGTTATTCTCAAAGTAGGCCCCGCCCTCACTTTCGCTTTTCGGGAAGCAGTTTTCGCCCTCGAGGCGATCGAAAAGGAGTGGGTCGGCAGACGGAAAGGGGAAACACTTTCTGACCTTGCTAACACAGTGACCCACGTAATGCTCGAGAACCCGAAACATTGGGAAAAATACTATCGTCGGGACGAAGAATTCCAACGCTTGTCGTTGACCTATAGCTACAGCGATCGCATCCGCTACTACTGGTCCCATCCTGACGTCCAGAGATCGCTTCGGATCCTGATGGATAATCTGACCACGCATCCGGCCCCGCTAAACCTCATAAGCTATTTCTTGCCGAACCAATACAGAGCTATTCGCGAGGGAGTGATTTCCAACAACCCGCGCGATATCATCCATCACAAGATCAGAGAGGTTCTGGAGCGCTACAGCGAGGCTACGCGGACCGCTACGGTGTACTGCACCTGACTAACGAAGGCTCAAGCAGAGAAATCCCGGATTCAGAGCGGACGATACGACGGAGGGATCATGAAACAGGCTCGGTGGCTGCTCTTCTCGCTCGTAACGGTGAGTTTTTGGGGAGTTTGGGGCGCACTCATTGAGATTCCAGAAAAGGCTGGCTTTCCTGCAACACTTGGCTACTCGGTATGGGCCCTAACCATGATACCACCTGCCATTGTGGCTCTGAAACTCATCGATTGGAAATTGGAGCGTGACTCGAAGTCGGTTTTTCTAGGGTCCGCGGTGGGGTTCCTGGGAGCTGGTGGGCAGCTGATACTGTTTCAAGCACTTCGTACGGGACCGGCCTATTTGGTGTTTCCTATCATCGCGCTCTCGCCCGTTGTTACAATTCTGCTCGCGTACTGGTTGCTGCACGAACGTGCTACTCGCAGGGGCTGGTTCGGAATCGTACTAGCGGTGGTAGCTATGGTTCTGCTTTCGTACCAGTCTCCTACAGATTCAGCGGCTTCGGGGTACCTATGGATTGTATTGGCCTTCTTGGTATTTCTGGCTTGGGGTATGCAAGCGTACGTCATTCGATTTGCGAACCGTACCATGAAGGCAGAGAGCATTTTCTTCTATATGATGCTTACGGGCATATTGCTCATTCCGGTAGCCCTTCTCATGACGGATTTCGCAGATCCTATCAACTGGGGATTCACGGGACCGGTTTTGGCAGCCATGATTCAATTGTTGAATTCCGTTGGGGCACTTTGTCTCGTATACGCTTTCCGATACGGCAAGGCGATCATCGTTAGCCCCTTGGTGAACGCTGGCGCTCCGTTAATAACGACTGTGATCTCCCTCGCGATTTACGGTGTGATTCCCTCCCCGATCACAGCGGCGGGAATGATTGCAGCCATCGCTTCTGCCTATCTGATGTCCATTGAGCCGGAGCTCGTTGAGGCCTAATTCGATATGGCAGCCCGTTTCAATGGAAATACCGTCGATTACTCACGTTTGCAACGTAAAGCAGCACAAAGCATATCCGTCGTGCAATCAACGTGGGTCTTGCTGATAGCGTGGTTAGCTTTCGCGCGTCCGATGGCGCACGGTTTTGACTTCCCTCTGTCAAGTAAAGGGAATCTAAGATACACGGTGGATGTGTGCCAGTTCGCAGAGAGAGGCGGAAAAACGCGCGTTGAGGTCTATTACTCGCTCCCTTTGAGCCAGTTGTCAGGTAAGGACGCGTCGGTGGAAGACCTCGATATACAGATCCGGATCGACAGGCCTGAACTGGCTGAACCAACTTGTTTCCGCGAAAGGAAAAGGCTGGAAATTCCGGCGTTTTCGAGCGAATCCGGGGAGTACTACTACCTCGATATGAAGGGCTTTGTGGTCGATTCGGGTGAGGTAGCGCTTTACATGTCCATGTCGGACAGTGCGCGAGGGCGCTCCGGCGTGGTGAACCAAGAGTTCAAGGTACGGTACTTTGGCGAGGAGCTTACACTGAGCGATGTGCTTTTTGTCTCGCAGATCAGGAGAGCAGGAGAACCCAGCAATCTAATGCGTCACGGATACCTGATGATTCCAGCGGTGGCCAGGTCCTTTGAGGTCACGGGAGACTCAACTTGGGCTTGGATCTATTTCGAAGTCAATAATCTCGGCAAGCCATCCGATCGGTCAACAGCGTACGATGTGCGTCTTTGGGTCACGGATTTGACGGGGCGGAAGAGCTTTGAGAAGACGGAGCGCGGCAACAACGCCAAATCAAGGGACATTGCACGCGTCGAGAAGATTCCGCTGCACGGGATGCCGAGCGGTGTCTATCGTTTGGACTTGGAAATTGAGGAGGCTGCGACTCATCGTACAGTCAGAACAGGGGCGTACTTCTCCGTCTGGAATCCCCGACTCGGCGAAAGCGATTTGTTACCGATGGAAGCGGGAGACGAGAGAGAGTATTACGACCAAATCAAATACATCGCGACGGAGGACGAACTGCGACTCTTTGAGAGTCTCGATCGGCAAGCAAAGCAAAAGTTTATTCTCTGGTTCTTTGAGGTCCGTGATCCAGACCCTCGTACTCCGGAAAACGAATTCCTGATTGAGCACTTGCGTCGCATAGCGTACTGTAAGGCTCACTTCGCGGGAGGAGTGAATTCCGACATGGGAAGAATCTATATCAAATACGGTCCTCCTCTCGAAATCCAGCGATGGTTTTCTTCCACCGAATATTCGAAGCCTGTTGAAATCTGGACGTATGCCATCCGGGGGAGAACAGAATTCGTCTTTGTTGATCGGAATGGGGATGGCCGTTACGTGCTGGTCCATTCGAGCCATCCGGATGAGTTTGCTAACCCGGAATGGGAAGCTGAACTAAGGAGGTGAGGGAAGATTCGGATACCGAAGCGTCTTGAGCGGGGAGAAGCCCGCAGTGGGAAGGTTGACAATGAGTGGCGTTACGGCGCAGGGGTGCAAGCTCGGAAGGAGGTGTGAAGCTCAGGGCCGCGGCGAGCTTGATCAGGGGCGTAGAGAAGCGAAGCGTTGACCCAAGCAGCAGGGAGGAGCCGAGATGAAAAAATTCAGAGTACTGGGATTCCTTGTTGTCAGCGTCGCGGTCGTCCTTTGGTTGGACGGCAGCGCCTGGGGCGCGAGCAAGGGCAAGATCTCAGGGAGAGTTGTCGACCAGCGCACGGGAGAGCCGTTGCCTGGTTGTAATGTCCTCCTTGTGGGCACAGCGATGGGCGCGGCTACCGACGAAAACGGCTACTACTTCATCATCAACGTGCCGCCGGGTGAATACGCCGTGAAGGCCACCATGATGGGCTATGCCACAGAGATTCAGGAAAAGGTGCGCGTGAACATTGACCAGACCACGACCGTGAACTTTGCCCTCAGACAGGAGGCAATCCCCGGTGAGACCGTCGTGGTGGAAGCAAGACGTCCTGTGGTTCAGCTCGACGTGTCCTCCAGTCAGACCATCGTAACCAGCGAAGCGATCCAGGAGCGACCGCTGGACAATCTGGAAGAGATTCTGGCGACGGAAGTAGGGGTGGATCTCACAGCTTCAACCGAGGGTAGCGGTCTGATTGTGCGAGGAGGAGGGCTGAACGAGACGGACATAGTAGTGGACGGTTTGTCCACGAGAAACCTCCGCAACCAGCAACCGATGACCACCCTGAGCCTGACGGCCATTAAGGAGATCGAGCTTCTGACGGGCGGTTTCAGTGCCGAGTACGGGGAGATTCGATCCGGTGTGGTCAATGTGGTAACGGAAGAGGGGAGTCTGAATCGGTATTCCCTCGATGTGGACGCACGCATCAGTCCTCCGGGCCGCAAGCACTTCGGCCCAAGCCCGTACGGCCTCGATGGGCCGTTCTGGAAGGTCTACGCCGGCCCCGATGCCTTCACCGGTGTGACCAGGGAAATGGTCCAAAGCGGGAAGTACCCCTTCGAGTTCGTCGGATGGAATAAGGTTGCGGAGCAGTTCTTGGCCGATGCCGACCCGACAAACGACATGACGCCGCAGGAGTTGTTAGAGGTCTGGAAATGGCAGCATCGACCTATCAGGTACGGTGACAAGCCCGACTATATCTTCGACGGAACCATAAGCGGACCTATTCCTATGACGCCAGTGGCTTTCCTCATCTCACAGCGGTACGAAAACCTCCAGCTTGTTTATCCTTTCAGCCGGAAGAATTCCATTGCGAGCAATACGATCGTGAAGTTCACGACCCAGCTTTCGCCGGGAACGAAGCTCTCGTTCAACAACGTCTACATCCTGCAGCGAGGTGTAAGCGGATCGATATACGAAGATACCAACGGAATGATTACCGGTACGCGTGAAGGGACAGAATACGCTCGGGATGTATTCTACTGGCGCTACATCTGGCACGATGCCAATTTCAACCCGATCGAGACACGGCTCTATAGAGGTGGCCTTAGCCTGAACCATGTTCTGAATCCCAAGAGCTACTTCGACCTGCGTTTGGAGTTTACGAATTTCAAAACGCGGCAAGAGCCGATCGCCTTGAGAGATACCACCAAAATCAAGAAGATCGGCAACCGATGGTACGATGAGGCTCCCTTTGGATACGTAGGGAGCCAGCTCGGACAGGGGATTACGGAGAAGTATGATATCCTCGGCGATTTCTTGATGTCTGGTGGAGGCCGAGGGCAAGACCATTCGAAGTATTGGGGCATCAAGTTCGCAGGCGACTTCGTGTACCAGGTCGATGTTCACAACCAGGTGAAAGCTGGCTTATCGGCCGAGTACATGGAGCTCAATGAGCGGCGTGAGGTGAACCACAGCCAGACGACGCAACCTTTTGAGGAAGCGCCTTGGTATTGGTGGTACTACGACGCTTATCCTGTCAAAATGGGAGCGTATGTGCAGGATAAGCTCGAGTACAGCGGGATGATTGCGAACTTTGGATTTCGAATTGACTATTTCAACCCGGCGAAAAGACCGTACAATCTGAATCCTGATTACATCTTCAAGGAGCTTCCGTATACCCTCCAGAATTTCCGGGCCAACGGCAATAACTTCGGCAAATTTCAGACCTCAGAACGGGCTTACAAGCTTTACTGGAGCCCACGTTTAGGCATATCGCATCCCGTGACCAGCACGAGCAAGATCTTTTTCAACTACGGGCATTTCTATCAACCGCCGGTTATGGACCAGCTATATACGGTTCAGCCCAGCGCCAGGCAGGTGATATTGCCCAATCTGAAGGCGGAATGGCCCAAGACAGTGGCGTACGAAATCGGTATCGAAAACGCGTTCAGGGAATTTCTGATTCGCTTCATGGGATACTATAAGGACGTGACGAACGAATTGAGCCAACAGAACATCGTTTCCTTCGATGCGGAGAACAACATTGCTACGTACGCGAACAACAGCTATTCGGACATCCGCGGCCTTGAGCTGAAGGTCGAGAAGCGGGTCGGACGCTGGTGGTACGGTTGGGTGGGCGTAGAGTACATGGTTCGAAGCCGGGGCTATACGGGCTTGCGATACATCTACGAAAATCGCCAGCTGGCCAAGCAGCAACGAGAGAGAACGACGCAGGAGCGGAACTGGCCCGTGCCTTCTGTAAAGGCGAATGTGACCTTCAGGACGCCGGCGGATTTCGGACCAAGATGGTTCGGATTGAGGCCCTTTGGTGACTGGCGGTTGAACATTCTCCAGGAATGGAGCGATGGTGGGAAGCAGCTCCTCAATCCCGAAGCTATGTTGAGCGAACAGCACTACGTCGACGTCATTGATTACTGGAACACCGACATGCTGCTGGAGAAGCGGATTCGATTTCGAGACATGCGCCTCGGTTTGTATCTGCAGATCAGGAACCTGTTCAATTACAAAGGATTCCCGAGCCCGTTGTACTGGAACAAGTATGTTGATTCGCTGCACTTCCCGTGGGAGACCGGTAGCCAGAAAGGGAACGACAAACTGGGCGAGTACAGGAAAGATTACATTGAGTTGGGTTGGAATACCTGGCAGCACTTTGTGAATCCGCGCGATGTATGGTTCGGAATCCGGATAGAGCTGTGAACAAGTCGCCATGAGTCGTGAACGATCCTAAGGCAATCCTCAGAAGGAGGCAGCAATGGACTACATTCGAAGGAACGTCCCCAACTCGCTTGTTTGGGTGACTGTATCCGGACTGATGGTCTTGTTGCCGCTTGCGCTCAGTCGGGCGCAAACGCGGACGCATGACCTCGGGGATTTCAAATTGAGGATCGAGGCGAACGACGTAATCAACACGAATGACGTTGAGCCAACGGGCGAGTGGCCACAGGATCATTTCAGGTACAGCACTATCGTTTTCCACAACAACGGCTTCGTCGTGGGCAAATGGATTGACGCGGACGGCACGGTGCACATAAAGGAGGAATTCTTCGATCCCGTCACCTATAACCAGACGGAACCATACGGAATCAAAGAATATCGTCGTTTTAAGCCCCCAGAAGTTTGGGTGTTTTCGGAAGGTCAGTGGCTATTATCGTCGCGCCCCTTCAAAGGCATCGTCGATCCCAACCTTCCGTCCGATATCATGATTGAGGTTCGCTTCAAAGCGAGGCCGGGATTCGATGTCCTGCGCCGATCCTACTCATTCTCCAACCCCTACCATGATGACTACGTGATCGTCTACAACCGTTACCTGGTTACGTTCGACTGGGATCAAGATCCGGAGCCCGATACAGATACCACGCAGACCTTGGAAGACGTGTACTTTATCGTAGGCTACTGCTTCCAGACGGCGGAAGGCACGTGGATCACTTATTCCCGTTGGTACGAGGAGGCAAAAGACGATTGGGCTACGTACGAGGTCTACACTCCAAAATTGGTTCAGGGGGGCAGGAATCTGGTGATCTCCTATGGGTGGGATGGGGACCATCCGGAGATCACAGAATTTGAGAAGGGGGGGAGGGAATTCGACGATACAGGAGATCCGCGCTTTGCCATCGGGGAAGGCGGTGCTACCCCGATGCCTTCCGGGGAGTTCATCTCCACCGCCTATGCCGGATTTGCAGCGCTACACGTGGACAAGTCGCCTAAGGACCATTCCGACGATCCCAGCCAACCCACCAGCATCATTACGAACATAAACATCTACAACGTGTGGGACTCGGAGTTTCCAGGTTTCGCCACCATTTGGGACTGGGCGGCCTCCGGGACCAAGCAGACCGTGCAACAGCAGGCGGGCTGGCCCGATGACGCTTCGGCTGTGGAAGCTGAGTACCCGTTCCAGGCCTTCGGCCCCTACGATCTGGTCAAGGGTGACTCAGTGGTGATCGTGTACGCTGTGGGAGCGAATGGGATCTCGCGGCAACTGGCCATCGAAAAAGGGCTCCAATGGAGAGATTGGTATCGCGGCGTAGCAGGGGCCACATTCGATGACAACGCCAAGAACGCGTTGTTGGCTACCGGCCGCGATTCTCTGTTCCAGACCCTGGATAGGGCCCTTTGGGCATGGAGCCGTGGGTTGGACATTCCCGATCCGCTACCGTCCCCCAGCCTGACCGTGACTTCGGGTCCAGACGTAATCTATCTGGACTGGGAGGACTTGAGCAACGTGGGCGATCCGGATACGCACGTCCCGGACCTGGACCATTACAACATCTATCGCAAGCGCGGTTCGTTTCTTGTTGACACCTATTCTGAGCTCAATGCTGAAGGCACTCACCTGCTATGGGAGAAGATTGCAGAAGTCCCAAAGGGTGTGACACACTATGAGGATCGTGATGTAATACGGGGTGAACCCTACCACTATGCAGTAACTGCCGTAGACGATGGGACGCAGAACACGGTTTTCCCCGGCCAAAAACTGGAAAGTTCCCGATATGCTAACCGAACAGAAATTCCAGCTTATGCTTTTAAGCCGGGTAGTTCAGATGCCTCCAAAGTTCGCATCATTCCCAATCCTTATGTTGTGAGAGCTGGGGAGTTCAATTTTACGGGCGAGGATGACAAGATCCTTTTCGTAAACCTGCCGCCCTATTGCACTCTTCGCATCTATACGGCCACTGGTGACCTGGTGAAGACGATCGAGCACGTTAGCGGAAGCGCCGACGAGAGCTGGGATCAGGTGACCGATTATAATCAGCTGGTTGCCAGTGGTGTCTACATCCTACAGATCGACAACGCCCGAGATCTAAATGGTAAGCCTATCAAGGGAAGCATTCAGAAATTCGTAATCATACGATAACGATGAACCTTTCGGGCAAGTCCTAGGAGGTCGAAAATGAAGACAACACATAGATCCCTGGCATGGACGTTGGCCATACTGCTCCTGTCCGTCCACGGTGGCTATGGTAAAGAAATGAAAAAAGTGGCTCAGGCGGGGATGAAGTGGCTGGCCATTCCGCTGGGCGGACGTGCGAGCAGCCTGGGGGGTGCTTATACTGCTATGCCCGGTGGTGTCTCGTCGATCTTCTGGAACCCCAGTGGCACCGCCTTCGGGGAGGGGAGGAACGTGTTTCTGTCCCAAGCCAAGTGGATCGCGGATATTACGGTCAATGCAGCTGCAGTGACGTGCGAGCTCGGCCGATGGGGGGTAATGGGTGCGAGCTTTGTTTCCGTCGATTGGGGCACTCTTTACGGAACGCGCCGGGCAAATACACCCGAGGGGTTCATTGAGACCGGCGAGTTCAGCCCAGAAAACTGGATGGTTGGTCTTAGCTATGCCTTGCGTGTGTCGGACAGGTTTGCGTTTGGAGGGCATCTGAAATACGTCCACGAGAAGTTGGGATCCAACTTGGAGGGGTTTTTTGCGAATCCAAAAGAATTCACTGCGGAAATGAACGTACCCGCGTTCGACTTCGGAACGATATACTATACCGGCTTCAAGGATCTACGTTTGGCCATGTCCCTACAGAACTTCTCTCAGGAAAAGAAGTATCGCGCTGAGCATTTCGCATTGCCTCTTACACTTCGCTTCGGGATGGCTATGGATGTCAGCAAGTTCGTGTTGGACAGCCCGAACCATAGCCTGACGTTCTGCGTGGACGCCTTGCATCCTCGAGATTATTCGGAACGCTTGCTCTTCGGCCTTGAGTATGCATTCGATAACATGTTCTTTCTGAGAGGTGGTTACAAGACGAACTACGATGAGGAGGATATATCCTTTGGTGCCGGCTTGAATTACAATCTTGGAGGCGTTTCGTTGGTTCTCGACTACGGTTACATCCGCTTTTCCCACTTTGACGCGGCTCAGATCTTTTCGTTCGGGTTCAAGTTCTGAGTCCGATTCGATCCACTTTTTTGGGATTCGTGCCTGACGTAGAAGCCTCGAGGACGAGAAAGAGAGATGGAGGCGGTGGCATGAGATGGGAAAAATGGTTGCTCCCGGCGGGCGCGGGGCTTTGCCTCTTGGCAGCTCTGGCCTTATCCGGCTGCGAGGCGCCGACCGATCCAATGTACAACACCTACGGCGGTAACATTCCTGATCCTTTCCCAAGTGGACGCCCTGCTGCACGACTGGATTCCCTTCGTCCGCAAAGTGGTTATCTGAAAGATATCGTGATCCTATACGGTAGCGGGTTCGACCCGGATCCGGTCTACAACTTTGTAGCGTTCGGGAAACGAAGGGCGGAGGTTTTGGAAGCGAGCGAAAATATGCTTAAGGTTCGAGCTCCGAATATATCCGGGGAGACGGTAGAGGTAAAGGTGGCCGTGAGGGGTTCCGAGTTCTGGAGTAACTCACTCCCGTTTGAGTTTCTGAACGCCTTGGAGGTCATTAACGAGGATATTGTGTGGCCGAATGGTGTTGCGGTAGACGAGAATGATTACGTGTATGTAGGATCCGCTGCGGAAGGTGTTATCTACCGGATTGGCCCTGACCGCACAAAGGAAGTCTTCTGTAGCGTTCCGATCAGCGGATCGATGGAATTCGGGCCCGGAGGATATCTTTACGTGTGCGCACAGCATGAGGGAAAGATCGTTCGTGTATCGCCAGACGGGAGCACTGTAGAAGATGTTGTGACGGTTGAGCACCCGGTTGACTTTGATTGGGATGCAAATGGCAATCTCTACATTGTTTCCAACGGTATCGGAATCCATCGGCTGGATCCAGGCGGCGACCTGAAGCTTGTCGCGGAGATCGAGAATCCCAAGTCAATCCGGGTTTTCGGCAACAATGTTTGGGTTACAGACATCTGGAACGGAAAGATTTACAAGTACGACATAACTTCCGAAGGTCTCGAGAACCAGGAAACGGTCTACGAGGGAGAGGCGCCGGTCGGTCTGGAATTCGATGCAGAAGGAACGATGTATTTTACCGAGGCATGGGAAACCAGTCTGTACTCGATGAAGCCCGACGGGTCGATTGAGGTACTCTACGAAGGCCAATTGATGACCCCCATGCGTTATCTAACGTTCTATGGCAAGAAGCTCTACATAGTCTTCCCAGGATGGGGTGAGGAGGGTAAAGTCGTGAGCGCCTATATCGGGGTTATGCAGGCTCCGAACTACGGGCGCGGGGGCGGGGCATTGGCGTCACGCTGAACAACAGGCGTTGTGTGTGGTAAGGGTCAAATACACCTGGCGGTAGCGCAGGTGTTGTGCAGACAGGACTCTCGAATGTGGACGGGCCGGAGTTCAGTTCGAAGAGCTTGACGCGTTGAACCAAAGCGCGGAGAGGATTTTGTAGCCCCGGACGTAATATGGAGATCCTGCGGGGAAGCGCCTTGAAGTCGCACCGCTGAAGGGCGAGGCGAAGAGCTGTCCAGTTCGGTCATCCGCGGGGTTCAGGGGGTGCCAAGCGAAGGGGGTGAGTCGTTCATGTTGGGCCAGTTGCCGACTGGTCGGGTTTGCAGGTGGGACCTTGCGGCCGAGCGCCGTGTGGGTCGAAGGAGTAGCCGTGCCAGCCCCGGAAAGAAGAGGGGGAAGGCGGGGGAGGGAGTCTAGGGGGTGGGGCATTGCGCCGGAGAGGAGCGCGCGGCGGCTGCTGACACATGTGGGAGGTAAAGGCCAAGGTGTCGCCGCTCGCTGATGGCGGCGCCCGATGAGGTGCGCAAGGTAGGGACTTCGATGCGAGTTTTCTTTGTTGTGCTCAGCCTCTCGATGCTCATCGGGTTTCCCGTCTTGTCACAGAGCAAGGGCGGCCGTGGTCATTTTGAGCGTGGGGGTGAGGCTCCGGCGGCCTGGGATATTCTGGGTGACAACGGCGAATTGTGCGGAGCGGCAGCGTTCGACAGCAGCTTGCTCCCCGCCGAGGGAATAGCGTATTTGTGGCTGGATACCACCGCGGTGCACGATTTCTTTCTGGTTCACGACAGCGATGACCTTGACTTCGCTAACGAGAGCGTGGGTATTTCCGCCTGGGTTTTCCCGGCTAGGATCAACGATGTCCATTACGTTGTCAACAAGGGCCGACAGGATGGGACCCCGAAGACGACGAACTACGCTCTGCGAATTGCTCCCGACGGCAAGCTGGAATTCTTGGTGCGCGACCTCAGTGACCGAGCCCAAAAGGTAACCTCGAGTTTTACTTTGCCGGTTGGAGCGTGGTCTTTCGTGGCTGTATACTACGATTTCGGTGCCGGAAAGGTCTACATGTGGAACGATCCGGGGAGGCCGCCCGTCGATACCCTGGCTTTCAATGCGAAACTCTTCCCGAATAACGATCCCCTCGCCATCGGCTCGTGGTTCCGGAATGACCCCGTTTCCCCGTCGATCAAGGACTTCGACGGTGCCATCGATGACGTACGGATTAGCGGGCGAATGGAGGATATCGTCCCGAGCTTCCCGGGTTCGGCTCGTACGAGCGGCGATCGATGGCTCATGTCCGAAGCGACCTTACGGAGCTACCCGAACCCGGTAATGCGAAGTCACGGGTGCGTGCAGTTCAGCCTTGAAGCGCGCCACTGGAGTACCCGGTCAGACCAGGCCGACATACGCATCTGCGATGTTCTGGGCCGAGAGGTCCTCAGAGCGAAGGTAGGGGGGAATAGAGCCCTTTCCGGCTTTACATGGGATCTCCGCGATGGGGGAGGACGGCCTGTGCCAGCTGGCGTCTATCTTGTTCATGTCTACGTGGGGGAGAACTTTCATCTGCGGAAGAAGATTCTCGTGCTGCCATAGCCCTGGAACCGCCCTCGTTCCTGATGTGGGTAGAACGAAGAGCTTCCTCAGGAGCCCTTAGAATGCCACTCCCTGTCCTCTTCCTCCTATTCTTCCTGTCGGGTTTTAGCGCCCTTCTCTACGAAATCGTTTGGGTGCGCATCTTCGGATTAGTCTTTGGGAATACGACGTTAGCCACGGCTTCCGTACTGGGGGCCTTCATGCTGGGAATGGCTCTCGGGGGTCTTTTAATCGGTTCCCGCTCCGAGACGTTCAGGAATCCCCTCAGAGTTTTTGCGGCGCTCGAGCTCGGTGGGGCCTTGGCGGGACTTTGGGTCCTTTTCTCGAGACCCATATTGGAATCGCTCATCGTACCGGCACAGCGCTATTGCCCAGGCAATTGTTTCATTGCCGTCGCGCTAAAATTCGGCCTTGCCTTCTTTGTCATGCTTCCCGCCACGCTCTTAATGGGTGGCACCCTCCCGGTATTAGGCAAGGCGGTGGCGCGAGAAAAGACAAGGTTCGGGGAAAGACTCGGCATCCTATATGGAGTGAACACGCTCGGTGGGGTACTGGGCTGCCTTTTGGCGGGTTTTTTCCTCATTCGCTGGCTTGGGGTTTCCAGGTCTGTAGGGCTCGGGGCGCTCGTAAACCTGTTAGTCGGTCTTGGGGCCTTCGCCCTTTCCTCGTACGGCGGGGGCGAAGCAGGCGCCACCACCAGGCACGGGGAGAGGCGTTCTCTCTTGGATGATCCGTTAACGGTCCAGGTTTTAGTCATAATGGCTGTGTCGGGCTTCGCAGCTCTCGGATACGAGGTCATGTGGAGCCGGATTCTGGTTTTCACTTTTACCAACTCGGTCTACGCCTTCACTGTAATGTTGACGACGTTCCTGTTAGGCTTGGCGGCTGGCTCCCTGGTCGGGAGCATCTTTGTAGATCGTTTGCAGGACTTACCCCGCCACCTGGGATGGGTTGAGATCGGGATCGGCTTGAGCGCTCTGCTGGCCGCAATCCTACTCGTCAATATGAACAGGGTCCATCAGGCGATCTTCATGGTGGGTCCGAGTACGACGTGGTTCCAATTGAACGCCATGCGCTTTGTCGAAGCGTTCCTGGTCATGTTCCTGCCCACCTTCCTGATGGGCCTCAGTTTTCCGCTTGCCGCCAAGCTTATCGTTCACCGACAGGAGCGGGCTGGGAAGGCTGTTGGGACCTTGTACTTTTCGAACACACTCGGGGGGATGTTGGGTTCGGTGTTGACTGGCGTGGTCCTCCTGCGATTTTGGGCCGGTGCGGCTGTCGTCGCGGCCTTGGTCTTCAGCAACCTTGCGGCGGGCCTCTGGCTGCTGCAGTACCGGCATCTTGGGCGCTCCCTTCGGAGTTCGGTCCTCTATCTTGCTGCGGTGCTCGTCGTTGTGGTGGCCATCCTGCAACTTGTTCCAGGCAGGGTTTTCTCCGGCGTATACTCCCTGGTTGAGGAAAACTTTCGGATCATCGATTTCCGAGAGGGAATAGAAGGAACAGTGACGGTTCACAAGAGCACCGTGCCCTGGAGGGAGGATCGGCGGTTGGACGTGGATGGCCTGAACGTGGCCGGCACCAGCTTCATGTTACGCACGCTGCAGGCCCTGCAAGGGCATCTGCCGAATCTTGTTCACGGTCCAGCGCGGAAGGTGCTCCAGATCGGTTTCGGCACGGGGCAGACATCTCGATCTGCACTGATGTACCCCATCGATGAGCTCACCGTGGTGGAGATCTCAAAAGACGTAGTGGAATTGGCGGCCAAGCATTTCACGGATATCAACCGGCAGGTGATGCGAGATCCCCGCTTTCGATGTGTCATTTCAGACGGTAAGAACTTCGTCAAGTACTCATCGGAGAAGTACGACATCATCATGAACGATGCAAACTATGCCGTCGAGACTGCTTCTGCGAGCCTTTTCACACGAGATCATTTTCTCAACTGCAGAGAGAAGCTGAATCCGGGCGGCATTTTCTCGACTTGGATGACAACGGATCTCGACACGCACGATCTTGCGATCGTCCTGAAGACATTTAGCAGCGTGTTCCCGTACGGCCTACTGTTCATGGCTCCCAATTGCATCAATAAGCAGGTCGTATTGATAGGATCATTACAGCCAATAACGCTAAACGCAATGTGGATGGAGCAGCAGCTTGGGCGGGATGAAATAAAGGCGGATCTCGCAGCACTGAACATCCACACTTTGTATGATGTCCTTAGTTGCATACTGTTGGACACGGAAGGGATTCGGCGCCTCGCAGAACATGCCGAGGTGTGCACGGACGATCATCCGGTGCTCGAGTTTTCTACGAGAGCAGTCCGCGCACGTGATCTATGCGCTTTGCAAAATCTGGGCAGGATGCTCCGCCTTCGGCCGGACCTGTCTAGGTTGTCGGTGGTTGTTCGGGATTCCGCTCTATTCTTCCCGACCCTAAAGCGTTATGACGCCGCCTCGCGCGGGCTATTCCATGGCATGCTCGTCTTCTACAGGGGGGATGTCCAGCAGGCCCTGGAGATTCTGCTCTCCGCTTCCCGAATGATCCCAGAAAGCAGATTGGCGGAAGAGTACTTCCGCCATATGGATGCCGTGGTTGCCGAGCTCTCATACGAAGCACAGCAAAGGCCTCAGGAACTGCAACCGTGGCTAAAACTTCTCCGGTACCGTATCGCTGCAAGACAATACGAGATCGCTCTTCGGACTTGCCAGGAACTGGTTGAAAAGTTCGGCGAGAACCCAGTTTTGCTCTACGAGAGCGCTAGGGTTCATTTTGCTCTGGGCCAGCTCGAT
>JAPDPT010000065.1 GCA_034506315.1 candidate division KSB1 bacterium
GGATGGTATGCCAAGGTGCAGTTTGAGGAGGAAGGCATCGGCTCGCCCTGGGTTAGCTACCGCCAGCTTCTGATCGACTTGCGCGCGTACTCCGGCGGCACGGCGGCGAGCATCGGCGGCCGGCTGGCGACTGCCCTGAGCTTCGGAAGGGTTCCCCCGTACGATCGTGTCTATCTGGGTTATGAGGAGCGCGTGCGAGGCCACTTCTTCACGCGACGGGAGGGAGAGGGACAAGCTTTATTCAGCCTGGAGTGGAAGCACGTTCTTCTTCCTCTGCGCTACTGGGATTCGCCTTTGCCCTCTGTTCTGCTCCCGACCCTGAAGTTCGGCCTGAACCTGGCCCTTTTTGCCGACGGGGGCGTTGTTTGGCGGCAGGGGCAGTTGCCCTGGCGCCTACGCTGGTTGAGGGGATGTGGGGCCGGCCTGCATCTGCGGCTTCCCTACATCGAGGTGCTCCGCCTGGAAGCGGCGGTGAATGAAAAGGGACGCCTCCAGGCTATCGTGGACATCGGGTCATCGTTCTGAGGCCCCCTCCCATGGCTCCATCCCCAGAGCTTGGACGCGAAGGTCTACCCGAGAGCCCATACCAGGGAGCCAGCGACCTGGCGGGTCTGGATGTGTACTACGCACCGGGATTGACCCGTGGACAGGCGGAGCTGGCCTTGGAGGGGGAGGAGTTTCACCATCTCTTCCGGGTGGGACGCCACCGCGTGGGCGACCGTGTGGCCGTGACGAACGGCTGCGGTATGCTGGCTAAGGCGCAGATCGTGGCTATAAACAGGGGGAGGGCGATCCTGCGCCTGGAACAGTGGTTTCTCGACCAGGGGGAGTCAGCCGTTGAGCTGCACCTGGGTGTTGGGATGATCCAGTCGCAGCGCTGGGACTGGCTCGTGGAGAAGGCCACGGAGCTTGGCGTACGGCGGCTCACCCCCTTGCGGACGCGCTTCGTCCAAGGAGGGACCAAGGAGGGCAAGGTGGAGCGATGGAGGCGCGTCGCGGTGGCAGCGCTCAAGCAGTGCCAGCGGTCCGTCCTCCTTCGCGTAGACGAGCCAATGGCCCTTGACGATTGGCTCGACACGGTCGACGGAGCCAATGCCAAGTTTGTGGCCGACGCCCGGGCGACATTGTCACTGGCGGAATGGGTCCGCCGAGAGGGAGACTCGGTCCGAGGCGCGGTCGCCGCCCTCGTGGGGCCCGAGGGGGGGCTGGCCCCTGAGGAAATCGCCAAAGCGAACGGGCGGGGCTTTGTCGCGGTGAACCTCGGTCCCAGGCGACTTCGCACCGAAACAGCGGCATTGCTTTTGTCTGCGCTCTTGCTTAACATAGCCGCCGCGAAGGAACCCCTGGAGGGATAGCCCGCTACGGGAAAGAGGAGGGTACCGATGCTGGAGTGCGTGTTCTGTAATATCCTAAGGGGGCAATTGCCTGCGGAATTCGTCTACGAAAATGAGCGAGTGGTCGCCTTTCGGGACATCAACCCGCAGGCCCCTGTCCACGTCCTCATTGTACCCCGGAAGCATATTGCTTCCACGAACGAGGTGCGCCCCGAGGATCAGCAGCTGCTCGGGGAGATGATTCTGGTCGCGCAAAAAGTGGCTCAGGCCGAAGGGATCGCGCAGTCGGGGTACCGGCTGGTGATCAACTGCAATGAGGACAGCGGACAGGAAATCTACCACCTGCACCTGCATCTCTTGGGCGGCCGCCGGATGACCTGGCCACCCGGTTGATCGGGGTGATGTTCGAGGCCATCGGCGCGCCGCGGGGGTCTGGCCCTGCCCGGGCGTGATCAGAAAGGGCCTCAGATACGCACGGGACGTGCTTTCGCCGAAGAGAAGGAAATTCCCGTGCCTCCCGAATAGCTCCTTACCTCAGGCGGGGGGAACGGTCGTTTCCTCGTACACCCACCGCAGATAATCTTCGGAGCCAGACAAGACAGGAAGGGCCACAATTTCGGGGACCGTGTACGAATGGAGCCGCTTGACCCTCTCGGTCAGCATCGGCAAGAGGGCCCTCCGCGTCTTGATGAGGAGAAGAGCTTCTGCCTCCTCGGTAAATTTCCCTTCCCACCGGAAGAAAGAACGAAGATTCGGGACCAAATTAACGCAGGCTGCCAGCTTCTCCTCGACCAGTGTTCGGGCGATCGATTCCCCTTCGCTCACCGTGCCCACGGTAACGAGAACTACTACGATGTCGTCCATCGACCTTTCTCCGCCCTCACAAGTCCAACCGAAGTGGATCTACGCGTTGAGCTCATCGTACAGGCTGCTTCCTTTCTGCTTCCACCCTGTTAGGAAAGCGAGAAGATTCCAAAACGCGTAGACCTCTAAGGCGAATGGGGGAAAACCCAGGAAGCCAGCAAGTGGCATTTCGAAGATTTTCGGTTTCTGCAGGTAGGGGAAAGTGTACACCCATTTCGTTTGGGCCCAGTAGTTCCAGAACTCCCAAAGGAAGCCGCAGATCAGGCCGCTCACGAAGAGAGACGTCAGCTTACGGACATCTCCCCCCCGGAGGCGGATCAGGAGGCTCTCGCCCTGCGCCAGACCCAGCACCGGATCCACGAGGAAGATGAAACCGACCCACACAGGGGCGATCAGGTAGGGGGCAATGGATTGGGGTGCCAGCAAGGGTCCTACCGCACACACGGCGCCCACGAGGAACCAGGCGACAAGCGTGCGCTCTGAGATGCGCGCGGGAGGGACGTGGACGCGGTCGAAAAGCCCGTAGCTGTCCAGCAGTTCGCTCGTCAGGAGGATTCCAGGGAAAATGGTGGCGAAAGCCCACCCATAGCCCACCAGCCGCAGGGCCAGATTCTCGGGAAGCCCCACGTACCGCCAGTTTCGGATCACCAGATTGTACGCCTCGAAGACAAGCCATACCGCAATGGAGTAGGCGAGCATGGACAGGAATCGACCTGGGTAGCGAGCGATCCAGGAGGTCCCCCTTCTTCCTTCGAGCCAAGCATCGAGGATCAAGATATAGGCGGTCCAAGCAAGGGGGGTGAAATAGACGGAGAAGAACCACACCCGCTTGAACATGAGGACTTCGGAGATGAGCAGGACGCTTAGGCCAACCCAGCCGTGCCAGGCGAATCGCTTCATCCGCAGCGCCCTAATTGGTGTCGAACCGGCTCTGGATTGCTCGCTCCAGTCGTGGCTTGTAGATCAGGTCGAAAGCCGTCTCGGAACCGGGGAACATCGCGGTTGCGGTGCGACGAAGCTGCCCGACGATCTGCACCGCCTCCGCCACCGTGAGTCCTTCCTGCTCCCGAATAATGGTCAGAGACAGATCGACAAGGAAGCGCAGCCAGCGCCGCTTGCGCAATTCGTCCCGGATCTCTTCCGGATCGTGTTCCACGACTTTCTCTTCGCTGTTGACGGAGTCGACTCAGGGCGTGAGCGGTGCTGCACCCTTGTCCTGAGCCTCGCACCTATTCTTGCGCGTCGGTCAAAGCCCGGCGCAACCATCCCTTGGCTCTCTCGAAATGGCTGCCCTTCCAATATACCTGGCCGCAGGCCGGGCATTGCCAGAACCCCTGTTGTGTTTGCCGCACGTACTCAGGGATTTGCCCTTCCACTACTTCCTTCGGAACCGCCCTCACGGGGACGTTGCAGAGGCTGCAGCGGGAGAAGAAGTAGCGCTCGGGGTCGAGGTTGAACGCCCTCACCACCTCTGCTACCTGACGCGCCGGGGTCTGGCTTCGCACGTAATAGGCATTCCCCTCCCCGGCCAGGCTCACGAGTTCCCGATCCCGACTTAACAGAATCCTGCCCTCGTGGCGGAGACGTTCCAGGACCAGCTGATCGTCCAGGTGCTCGTAGACGGTATCGTAGCCCAGGATGCGCAGCCACTTCGAAAGCTTTCCAAGCATGATGTCTACCAGGAAGCGTGGTCGGTCGGGAACCTCGACGGAGTTGTCGCCCCGGGGACTCAAAGCCATCCCTCGCGCCGATACCATTGGAGTGTTTCCCGCAGGCCTTCTCTCAGGGGGATTTCCGCCTCAAAGCCGAGCTCGCTTCTCGCCTTATCTACGGAACAGACCCAGTAGCGCTGGCGGATTTCCCTCGTCTTCTCCCGGTTCAAAGTGGCTGGCCTTCCCGCAAACCAGGCGGCCACTTCTGAGACCGCGGCGGCGGGCAGCAGAACCCACGCTGGCAGAACGAGGCGCCGGGCCTTCCGCCCAAGGGCCTCCGCCACAGCGTCCGCAAATTCTTCCCACTCCACGGGTTGACGATGGGCGAGGAAATACGTTTGGCCCACCGCTCCTTCGCTCTCGGCAGCAGCGACGATTCCCCTTACCAGATCGAGCACGTGAATGACGCTCACCAGCCGGGGGCGCCGCCCCAGCAAAGGCTTCCATCCCCTGGCCACGTAGCGGTACAGGACCAAAAGGTCGCGATCACGCGGCCCGTAAACTGCCGACGGCCGCACGATGGTCACCGGAAGCTGCCCGTTGTAACGGAGGGCGATCTGCTCAGCGAGCAACTTGCTCCGTCCGTAGCTCGTAACCGGACAGGGCTCGTCGCTTTCTACTTTAGGGGTGGGACCCTCGCTGGGTCCCGCGGCTGCCTGGCTGCTCACCAGCACAAAGCGCTTGAGTCCAGGGGCGTTCTTCACGCAAGCCTCGAGAAGATGGGCGGTTCCCTGGGCGTTCACGGCGAAGTACTCTGTAGATCTCCGGGCTTTCGTGAGGCCAGCCACGTGGAACACCACGTCCATTCCGTCTACGGCCGCAGGCAGGGTGTCGGGCTGCGTAACTTCGCCGTAGGCAAGTTCGATTTTCAAATCGCGGATCCAGCGCAGGTTGCTCGTCCGCCGCACCAGACCGCGCACCTCCCAGCCCCGCGCGACAAGATGCTCCGCCAGATAGCTGCCAACGAACCCGTTCACTCCTGTAACGAGTGCCCTCATGGTCCTACCCGGCCGATGGTAAGTTGCCCATCAATGATACGAAAAATCCCGTGGACACACAAGGCGGAAGGGACTCGGGCTTCGATCCGGCGCGAGGGTCAAGGGGGCGCGTAATCACGGAGGAGGATTCAGGATCACTCGCCCTCGGCCATCAGGCTTTCCGAGGTGGATTTCGCTACCGGCGCTGAGGCCGAGATCTCCCCCGTGCGAGGATCGTAGAACCAGCCGACCGACGCTTTCGGCGGGTCCGGAGCGGAAGTGGCACCGGTGTCGATCCACACCGCCATACTCCCCTCACGGCGACCCCGGCTGGCGTACGGGTTCGGCGGGAACGAGGGCAGGTAAGGCCCGAACCGGAAACAGCTGTCGGGAACGCGGGACACATTCCCGGTCCGATCCGTGTACCAGGTCAGCTGCCGGCGGAATAGGACGGGATCTGCGCTCCTATTGGCATCTCCGGGTGAGCAAGGGTAAAACCCGTGGTCGTTGCGGTAAGCTTCGAGGGCGGCGCGGAGAGCAGAAAGGTTCGCCTCGGCAATCGCCTTCCGACGAGCTCTCTCCCTGGCCTGCTCTCGTAACCCAAAGGCAACCCCCACGACCGCAAACGCCAGGAACAGAAGGGAGAGCTCCAAAAGAGTTATTGGCGGCCGATTCTTCGAGCGTCGGGTCCCCATCGGCTCGACCCCTCAAAGTCGGATGCTTTCTCCGTGCGGCCGCTCCCGTGTGGGCTACTGCCTGGCGGAACGGGGCGGCGATTGGCGCGGCTCTCGCGCTACTCCCCTTTTTTCTGGAACGGTTGCGGCTCCCGATGCGCTCTCCGCAAAGCGCGTTACTTCTGTAATCGTAGGAGCAAGGGGTACCGTGAAGTAGAACGTGCTGCCTTTTCCCTCCTCACTCTCCACCCAGATATTGCCCCCAAGGTGCTCGATGATCTCTTTTGATATGGGCAGGCCCAGACCTGTTCCTTTGGGCCGATTGGTCAGGCCTCGTCCCTCGACCACCTGCTGGAAGCGGTCGAAGATCAAGGGGATGAAACGCTTGGGGATGCCGATGCCTGTGTCACGCACCCAAACCTTGGCGAAATCGCCCAGGTCAGTGCGGCGACGGCCCTGCAGGATCTCGTAGCCTACGCTCACCTTACCCCCTTCCGGTGTAAATTTGATGGCGTTGCCCACGAGGTTCACCAAGACCTGAACGAGGCGTTCTCGGTCGGCCCGCACGAGAAGGCAGGCCTCCCGGGTTTCGAGTTCGAGGTCGATGGATTTCTCGATGGCGAGGGGCTTGAGAGTGTCGAGGGCAGGTATGATGGCCTCGCGAAGGTCGAAATCTTCGATCTCCCAGTGCATTGTGCCCGAATCGATCTTGGAGAGGTCGAGAATGTCGTTGACGATGCGGGCAAGACGGTCACTCTCGCGGCTAATAATCTCCAGGAACTCGCGGCGGTGCTCAGGATCGTCGTATGTGAGCAGGATCTCCGCGAAGGATTTGATGGCGGTGATGGGGGTGCGGAGCTCGTGGGAGACGGCGGAAATGAACTGGTCCTTGAGCTGGTCCAGCCGTCGGAGCTCCCTGAGCTCGCGCTCTTCGCGCAAGTCGATCAGAGCGAAGATCACCCCGGAGACTTTCCCCTCGCCGTCCAGGAACAGACTGGGGGCAAGGCGCAGGGGCAATTTCTCCTCGCCACGCGGGACCTCGAGCTCGGAGCCTTCGGGGGTCTGTCCCTCCCTGGCCGACTCGACGGCGCGCAAGAACCAATGTGCCTGGTCCGGACGCAGGACCTGGTCCACCGTGAGCCCGACGGTCCCCTCCGGATCAAGCTGGAGCATCCAGGCAGCTGTGCGGTTAAGAAGGTGAATTCGTCCTTCGAGATCGGTTACGAGAAGGCCGTTGGGCATGCTTTCGAGGATGGACTCGAGGTAGGCCTTTACGTTGCGAATGGCCTCCGCTTGTAGCTCTGTCTCGTCCAGAAGGCGGCGGCTTTCCAGGGCGAGGGCTGCCTGTGTGGCGACCAGCTGTAGCAGATTGTATTCGATCCCGGTGATCCTTTCCGGGGCGAGCTCAAGGAGGATGAACAGAAGCCCAAACGCCTCCCCCCGGGCGGTGAGGGGTACCCAGACGCTGCTGCACGGAGTCCCCCCCGATCCGGCTTCTGTCGGCAGGATGGCGATCCTTCCCTGCTGGATCGCCCACTCCCCGATCTGCAGCCCATCAGGGTCGTACAGGATCCCTTCATGGTGGGGGCTCAGCCGGTTAGAGTGGCTTGGGTATAGGAGGCCGCTGAGCGGGTCACGAGATAACAGGGCGCAGCCGGCGAACGGGAAGAGGGCGGAGAGGATCCTTCCCAGGGCCTCGACGATTTGCTGGGCGCTGGTGGCCGTGAACAGCTCCAGCGTAGCCTCATAGGCGAAGCGCCAGCGATCGAACGCCCGGGCTTCATCCGCTGCCGACACCGGCTGCGAGGCCACGGCCTGGGAATCCCAGTGTCGTTGCCCTGAGGCCATGATTCTGCGCGTGCCGTCTTTTCTCTTATCCTTCGCGGATCAGGATCCCGATTGGGGGATCTCGCTTGCCATCTGCAGGAAAACGGAGGAGCGCTCGAATTCCGTGTAGAAGCTGGCCAGCAGCCGCTCGATCGCTTCCGGAGAAAGCCGCAGAACCTCCCAGACCACGGGGTTCACATCGGGCACCAGATCGTCCCCCGGGTAGCCCACCTGTTCCATCCGGACGAGGCAGTCTGCGAGGTGTACGAGGCACACCAGGCGGGAGGCGTGCTTGGCCTGCTGGGGATCGTGATGCAACCCGATGCATTCCACCAGCTGCACGGGTAGGTTCCAACTCTCCGCCAGCCAGCGGCCGATGTCGCAATGGGATACGCCGATGACCTGTCTTTCGGCTTCCGTGATGGTGCAGTGTTCGGCTTCGACGGTCTGGAGGATCCGCAGGAACTGGTCATGGAGGAATTGATCAATTACCACCTTGCCGACGTCGTGCAGTAGTCCGGAGACGAAAGCCTCCTCGGGATTGGAATAGCGGATCTCCCGAGCCAGCAACTTGGTCGCTACGCCGCAGCCGATCGAGTGCTCCCAGAACTTCTGCCTGTCCCATCTGCCCACGCCGGTGCCGTTGTTTCCGAACGCATCAAAGACGCTGGCGCTCAGGGCCAGGTTTTTCACCGTGTTGAAGCCCAGGATCACGGTAGCCTGCGTGACCGTGGAGACCCTTTTGGGCAGGCCGTAAAAAGCGGAGTTGACGATGCGCAGGATCTTCGAGACCAGGGATTGGTCATTGGCGATGATCCGCGCCACATCCGAAGCTGAGGCATTCGGGTTGTTCACCGCCTGCATCAGGTGGGTCACCACCTGCGGCAGCGTGGGAAGATTCTTGATCCTTCGTACCGCCTGCGCAAGGTCCGGAGAAATCGCGGAGGGGTCCATCGTGGCCTTTCCTCGCACCTTGATCGGAGTGGGCGTTGGCTACGCCGTGGCTCCTTGCGTCGTTTCCGCTATTGCGTGCCTACCATCTGCTGCTTCGGTTCTTTCCGTGCCAATCCTCTCAGGGCCGCGACCTGGAGGCAAGTAAGGCCTTCTCGGTTCTCATCCCTCGTCCAGGAAGCCCCGTACGAGCTCAATGATTTGCACGGGGCTGAACGGCTTGGGGAGGTAAGCGTCCGCGCCGGCCTCTGCGCCTTCTCGGAAGTCGCTCGCCTGTCCCTTAGCGGAGAGGATGATGATTCTGGTTTTCCGAAGATGTGGGTTGCACCGGATCTGCTGGCACACTTCGAAGCCCGTCTTGCCCGGCATCATCACGTCGAGGATGGCTACGGCCGGTTTCACCTCTTCCGCAAGGCGCAAAGCCTCTTCGCCGTCCTTGGCCAGGAATACCTCGTAGCCACTGCGCTCCAGGACGTAGGAGAGCGAACGGCCGATGAACGGCTCATCGTCCGCCACAAGGATCTTGGTCTTCAACTTCCGCCTCCAGCGCGTGGACCAAAGCCGACTTTGCCGACCAGTAGGCTGCCCATATGTGATCCAGTTCCCGGTGAAGTCGCGTTGGGTCGAAGACACGAGTTGTGTCGGCTCGTGGGGAAACTTCCCGTTCGAGTTTGCGCAACAGGGCAGCCACGTCCTTCAGGCCAACGGTGTCGGCTGCCCCCCGCAGGGCATGGGCCCGCATGTGGAAGAGCCTGAGGGAGCGAGGATCCTCCGAATGCGCCAGGGACTCGGTCAGCGAGCGCAGCTCCCGAAGGCCCTGCTCCATGCTGTCGAAAAAGAGGCCCAAGAACGGTCGCCACTGTTCAAGAGCTTGTCGGTCGACGTTCGCCGAAGCTTTTTCCTGTCGGAGCGAAACGGCCATCTCCAGAACCCGCCGGGCTGTACCACAGGCCACTACTCTGCTGGGGTCAGAATCTTCTTCAACTTGAGCATAAGGGACGTGGGGTTGAAGGGCTTGGTGACGTAATCGACGGCGCCGTACCGCATCACCTCCACGACCTTGTCTTTCTGAGCCAGGGCCGAGAGGACCACCACCGGCAGTTCGTCCTTCCCGAGGTCCTTGCGGAGTTTCTGCAGGAAGACCTCCCCGGACATACCGGGCATCATCAAATCCAAGAGGATCAGGTCCGGCTCGTCTTCTTGGACCCGCTCCAGAGCCTCCAAGCCATCTCCGGCCAGAACGACGTCATGGCCAAATGATCGCAGGTACTTTTCCACGGCCAAGCGCATGAAGCGGTCGTCGTCTACCACCAGGATCTTGGCCATACTGCCACCTCAGTGTTCTACAGCCTCTTGAGCACGACCACGGTGATATCATCGACAAATTCCGCATTTCCTGTAAAGGTGCGGAGCGATTCGTGTAAGATCGAGGTGAGCTGAGCCGGATCCTCCTCCCGGTATCGGGAGGCTAGTTCCGCCAGGCGATCTTCGCCAAACGGCTCCCCGGTGGGCGACTTGGCCTCGGTGGCACCGTCGGTGAAAAGCACCACGAGGTCTCCGGGTTGAAGTTGGATCTCGCGCTTCTCGAAGTTGATCTCGGGCCAGATGCCGATGATCATCCCTTCCGCGTCCAGTCGGCGGACTTCGCCCGTGCGGCCCTCCACCCAGATGGGGAGGCAATGTCCGGCATTGGCGTACTCGAGGACCCAGGTGGTTGGGTCCAGGCGGGCACAGAAGGCGCTAATGAAGAGGCCGCCGCTCTCGAGATCGGGGTAGAGCGTCCGGTTTGTCCCGTGGAGGACTTCGGCCGGGTCTCGCCATCGGCTCATTTCCGAGCGGATGACGCTTCTCGCCTCAATCATGAGCAGCGCCGCTCCGATGTCGTGGCCGGACACGTCGGCAATGGCCAGGCTGAGAAGCGAAGTCTCGTCGCAGTAGAAGTCGTAGTAGTCGCCGCCAATGACGCGGGCCGGCTGGTAGAGGCCAGCAACGCTTCCCCCCGGCACCTGGGGCCAGGACTTGGGGAGCAAACTAAGCTGGATGTTCTTGGCGATTTCCATCTCCTTCTGGAATGCCTCGGTAGCTCTCACCTGATCTACCAACTGGCAGTTGTAGAGGGCTATGGCCGTGACCGAGGCGATCGTGGTCAGTGTCTTGAGATCCGAGGTCGTAAAGGCTCCCCCGTCCACGCGATCGGCCAGATTGAACACACCGATCTTGCGGCCCTGGACCTGCAGGGGGCTGGCCAGGAGGGGGACGGAAAGGAACGAGTCGGTGCTATAGGTGCCCCTGGGGGGTCGATCTTGCCCGAGCTGTTCCAGCTGTTCACGATCAGCCACCAGCAGAGGCGTTCCCTGCTCGAAGACGCGACCGCAGATCCCCTCACCGGGCCGCACTCGAACCTCGCGGGCCACCTCTGCAGGCATTCCGCACTGGGCTGCAACCCGCAGGACTTGCTCGGCCTCATCGTAGACCAGAATCGAAGCGCGGCGGGCCGGGACCGCCCTTAGGGCGAACTGCAGCGCAGTCTCGCAAACCCGGCGGACGTCGAACACAGACCCCAGAGCGGCACTGAGGTTACTCAGCAGATGGATCTCCTCGTAACGATCGGCAACCTCAGCGGCCAAACTGGCGATTTCGTGCTCGGCGTAAAGCCGATCTTCCAGAATCTTTCCGATCGCCTCTGCGATCTCCGCTACAAGACCCGAGGGAAGCTCATCGGGAGCGGTTAGCTCAAGGCTGCCAACCTGCTTTCCCAGGCAGCTGAGCCCGCGGATCTGACGTTGGCTTCGCGGCTGAGTAGATGAGGGGCTCGAGAAGAGGACCTCTCCGTCGCCATTGCGGATTGAAAGCCCGACCCTCAGGGTTTGCGCCAACCCGGCGAGAGCGGTCCCAATGGAACTCTGTCTGAATAGACTCGAGATTTCCATCTCCCAGCCAGTGGCACGTGCACAGCACCGGATAGTCTGGGCGCAAGCATCTCTTCGGCGGAGAGGGCCGCCGGGCGTAGGACGATCCTCCATGGGGAAGACCCGGCATCCCCTGTTTTCGGCAGGGACTCGCTCTACTTTAGGCGGCTGGCCCGCCAAGGTCACAGCCGAACGAACTGTGCGGCCCTGGCTCGTTCCTGGAGAGGAAAGTCCAGATGGGGCCTCGTTAGGTCCCCCGCTGAATGTGGGGAAAAGGCGAAAGCGTCTCGTCGGTGAGACGGAGCATGCGCAGTCGACCGCTGCTTTTCTGACCCCTCAGGAGGCGCTGATGGCCCCTACACCCTCAGTAGAGCAGGTATTTCTGGCGGATCCTTAGGAACTCCTCCAGGCCGCGGTCCTGCAGGGCCTGGAGCTCAGAGAAGGGTGCACCCCGCTCTAAGGCAGCGGTAAGGCTTCTGCTCCCGGTGAGTAGCTCCATCCCCCGGTGGTCAATTCGAAAGCTGTCCGCGTACAACGTGCGGAGCGCCCAGAGAAGACGGAGCCCAAAACGCACGGACTGGAATACTTGCGGGTCCCTGGGATCGAGCCAGATCCCACGGCACGAAAGTCCCTCGTATTTCGGGCGACTCGCCACCCCGGGCAGATGGGTGGGCACGAACGAGGTGGGCGTGCAAGTAAGGCCCTCCCAGGACTTGCCGAGAAGGGGGAGCAGGTGCTCGGGCTGTAGCCACGGTGCGCCGACATTGCGGAATGGATGTGCCGTTCCCCTCCCCTCCGATACGTTCGTTGCCTCAAGGAGCCCCATGCCCGGGTACAGAAGCGCTGTGGTGTCCGAGGAGATATTCGGCGACGGGCGGATCCAGGGCAAGCCTGTCTGCCAGAACAGCATGTGGCGCTGCCAGCCGCGCATCGGAACGACGTGTAGCTGCACGGGACGTTGGGCAGACAGCCATCCTTCCTGGGCGAACATGCGTGCAAGCTCGCCGACGGTCATCCCGTGGCGCAGGGCAATGGGGTGAATCCCCACGAACGAACGCAGATCGGGCTCCAAGACCGGCCCCTCAACGATTTCCCCGCCAATGGGATTGGGGCGGTCCAGGACGACAAACGGAATGCCCTGGTCGGCAGCCGCCTCCATCGCGAGAGACATGGTGCTGATGTACGTGTAGAAGCGAGCTCCGACATCTTGGATGTCGAAGACGAGAACGTCTACCTCCTGCAACATCTCGGGGGTCGGCTTGCGGGTGGCGCCGTAGAGGCTGTAGATCGGCAAGCCGGTCTTGACATCGCGGCCGTTCCGAACGGTTGCCCCCGCTTCTTCCGTGCCGCGAATTCCGTGCTCCGGGGCGAACAGGGCTACCAGCCGGATTTCGGGATCCGCGTGCAGAAGGTCAGCCAGATGCTGACCGCTGGACGTCACCCCCGTTTGGTTTGTAATCAGCCCCACCCTTTTTCCGGCCACCAAATGGCGATACTCGGTGAGCAAGCGGTCGGCCCCCACCTGGACCTTAGGGCGCCCGCGGCATGCAAAGAGGACGGCCAGGAGGCCCGCCAAGACGATGCTTCCCCCTTTCCAACGACGGGGCAAGGCTCCTCCGGCTTTCAGCACTTCCCTCACGGCGAACTCTGCGGTTCTGGCTTGGAGGCGTCGATGGGCTCCACGATCGGGATCCGCAGCTCCTGTCCCGCTTGCAGCTGGGAGAGGTCAACATCGGTGTTGTACATCCAAATCAGCCACAGCGGAAGATCGTAGTCCGAGTGGCAGATGGACCAGATGTTCTCGCCCGGGCCCACGCGGTGGGTGCGCAGCCCGGTCACGCGGTAGGTCGCGAAGAAATCTTCCTCGATACTCCGCAGGTATTCCACGCGCTGGCGATGGAATTCCTCCGGACTAACGTTTCGGAAGGTCAACCGAATCCTCTGCCCGATGCGCAATTCCCGGCTCGAGGGAAGGTTATTCAGCCTTCTCAGCTCCTGGGCGGTCACCTTCAGCCACTCGGCGTAGTGCCCCAGGGTTTCCTCTGGCTGCACCCGGATCCAGCCGTCAGTCGGAACCTCGACCCGATCGATCAGTCGGGTGCGAGGCGTGACGACGTTCCACGAGGCGGATGTGTCGTAAGGGACCCAGTGCAGCTCGTCGAGGCTGCCCCCCTGGGCAACGCCCTTATCGGCAGGGGGGACAGTCAACGGCGTCCGGCTCTCGCGGGACACGGAAGCCGGTTCGCTGGACGGGGTGGGGGCAGCATTCTGGACTTGCCGTGCGTTCGATCTCTCCCCCGTCGGCAGACGCAAAACCTGTCCTGCCCGGATCCGGTCAGGATCGGCAATGTGGTCATTGGAGGCCAGCAGGTCCGGGACGGAAACCCCAGTCTTTCGCGCCACGTCGCTCAAGGTTTCCCCGCGTTGCACCAGGTACCCGTTTGCCGGGGTGGCAGGGGTTTGGGCACGTGGCGCACGCTGCAAAGCTTGAGCAAGAAGAGCCCCCGGATCGGCCTTAAGGTTCACCGGAAGCCGCAATGTGAAGCCACGCGGGATCCGGCGTTGGCCGCGCCAAACCGGTGCCCGAAGCGAAGGATTGAGCTGCCGAAGCTCCTCCAAACTCAGTTCGAACACCTCGGCAATGGTCCGAGCGGGCACACTCTCTTGAAGCTGGAACTCCAGAAACGTGAGGGGCGGCTCCGGCTCGACGGATCCGAAGAACTTGGTGTGGTGGGTGCGGACGTACAGGGCTGCCAGGAACTCCGCGTAGAAGTTCTTGGAGGCGAAGCGGAAGCTGCGCGAGCGATACTCCTTCAGGATTATTTCGAAGTCGCGCGTGCCGAGCAGCTCCACCGCCCGCCTCATGCCCGCCAGCCCGTGGTTGTAGGCCGTAATAGCCAGGGGCCAGGTCCCCAGCTCTTCGTAGTTCTTGCGCAGCAACTGCGCGGCGGCTTCTGTTGAGCGGAAGGGATCCAGCCGTTCATCGACCTCGTAGCCGATGCGAAGGAACAGGCGACCGGTGGAGCGGGTGAACTGCCAGATCCCAGCCGCGCCCATGTGCGAGTAAGCGGACCAGTTGAAACAGGACTCGACGTGGGGCAGGGCTGTGAGCTCTTCGGGAAGGCCGTAGCTGCGAAAGATCTCCCGCATCCGATCGATGTAGCGCCCCGACTGTCGGAGGCCGTAAAGGAAGAAGTCGCGGTTGCCACGCTGCACCCGCACGTTCTCCGCTGCCGCCGGTATGGCCTGCCAGCCTCCCCACGGTTCCCACAGTGCGAGGAGGCGCCTCTCTTCTTCGCTTAGGTTGCGCGGGTCCGAGCGGGCCAGCTGGGTAAGACGCTCAGCGTATCGATTCCTAAGGCGAGTCACGTACTCCCTGCGCACCCTGTCCGGAACCTTATCGGTGCCCAGAAGCTGGCGCAGGTCCACGATCTCGTAGATCACCAGGGGATGCTCGGAGTCGTGTACGATGAGGCAGTCGTTGTGCCACTCTCCGTAGACGCGGATCCAGAACTCCACGTTGTCTCGAAGAGAGGGGAAGAGGGGGAAGAGGTCACTGCGGGGGATGTCTGTGGGTTCGATGCCCCCCGCCGGCCGGGGTGGAACGAGGATGAAAGCGAGGGCAAACCCACCCAGTGCCAGGGCCATGCGCTTCCGTCGGTTCCGAACCGCCATTGTGCTCCGCTCCGTCCGTCGCCTCAAACCTGAAAGTCCCGCCTTTACCCCGCTTCGTACCGTTCTACCGCCCCGAGCTATTGAGTCCAGTCCTCGATGTCCTCGTAGCCGGGTTCGTCCAGCTCGCGCTCCGCGTCCGGATTTTCTTCAAAGAAGTCGGCGTTGCGCGGATCGTACTGGATCATCCTTCCGATGATCTCGATCAGCTCGTCCTTGTCCAGGGCCCGGAGTTCAAGAAGGGATTCGCCCACGTCGTGGAAGGAGTCCTGGTCAAAGACCCAGGAGTAGAGCAGGGCGATCACGTGTTTGCACATGCCGGAGCGCGCTTCGCAGGTGCAGGAGGTCGAAAGGCGTACGTCATCGACCGTCACTTCCACCAGGTATTCACCGTAGGCCTCTCGGACCCGTCCAGAGATCTTGTTCAGGAACACCGCCGCCTTACGGATGAAGCCTCCGGTGTAGTACTCAAATCCCTCCCCCCCTGTCACCTCCTCGTCCAGTCTGCGTACCTCCTCGACGGAGAGGGAAAGGAGGGCGGGTGAAATGGGAAACTGCTTTCGGTGAACATCCATCGCTATTCTCCCGAGCCCGCCGGAGCGATCCCCCGCGGCGCTCATTCTTCTTGTCGTCCTGTGTGAGAAAAGATTGATCCGGCTTTATTCAGTAAACGAGCCTCGCCACGCCGTTGTGCTCTCATCAAAACATACGAAAACCGGCCTCCGAATTCAAGACGCAACGATCTGACGTTGACCAGGCCGTCGGCTTTCGGGGACAGCGCGACGGGAACGGGCCGTTTTTCGATGGCGGGTCAGCCAGCTCTGCGGTGGACTCGGGCATCAGAGCACCGTTGTCTAACGATTCGAGAATTCGTACGTTTGGGCAAGTGCGGTAGGCTTCAGCGCCGTCGAATCTGCACGCTCATTCCCAGAAGGTGGACTTCTCTCTTTGCTTTAGAAGCAAGGGCTTCGGTTTGCGAACTTGGAGGGAGAGGAGCCGGTGGTAAGAGATCAAGATGCGCTGGCGCCGGTGGACTTTTTCGCCCGCCAGTTCGGCTTGGGCGAGGGGGTAATCCGCCGGGTACTAGCACAGGCCCTGCGGCGAGGGGGGGACTTTGCGGAGCTCTACGTAGAGTACGGGATCCATTCCGGGATCACGGTCGAGGAAGGGCTGGTGAAGGACACCGAGGAGTCGGTTGCCCTCGGGGCCGGCGTGCGTGTGATCAGTGGGGAGCGTACGGGCTACGCTTACACGAACGACCTTGAGGAGAAAGCCTTGCTCGGTGCCGCCGACACCGCTTCCGCCATCAGTGCGGGGCCGGAGGGCCCGGGAGCGGTGGCGGATCTGCGCACGTTGGCGCCGCGGTTGCAATTGTACGACCCTGCGAAGTCACCGGTTTTCGAAGCTCTGAAGCAAAAAGTGGATCTTTGCCTGCGTGCCTATTCGGCTGCCTCCGCGTCTGACCCCCGGATCCGGGACGTAAGGGTATCGTTTAGCGATGGCCTGAAGCTGGTATTGATCGCTAACTCCATGGGCCGACTGACGTTCGACGCCCGCCCTCTGGTACGGCTCGACGTTTCGGTCGTGGCTGAGAAGAATGGGATCCGCAACGCAGGCTACTATGGCGATGGCGGCAGGGTCGGGTTGGATTACTTCACCCAGCTTCTCTCCCCTGAGGAGATTGCTCGCCGGGCGGTAGAGGAAGCTCTGATTCTGCTGGATGCCTCCGACCCACCCGCGGGGGAAATGCCCGTGGTCCTGGCACCTGGGGAAAGCGGCACGATGGTGCACGAGGCTGTGGGGCATCTCCTGGAGGCCGATGCGAATCGCAAGAAACAATCGATCTTCTGGGACAAGATGGGGAAAAAGGTGGCGTCCGAGTGGGTGACCATCTACGACGATCCGACTCTGCCGAGGTTACGGGGCTCCTACCAGGTGGACGACGAGGGCACGGAGCCGCAGAAGACCCTCCTCATCGATCGCGGACGTCTCTGCGGCTACCTCACTGACCTCCTGTCGGCGCGGATCCTGGGGATCGAGGCCAATGGCCATGGACGACGTCAGAGTTACGCCCACGTTCCCATCCCCCGTATGGCGAACACCTATCTGGCGCCCGGCGTCCATGATCCGGAAGAGATTATCGCCACGGTCCGCCGAGGCCTTTACGCGGTCAGCTACCAAGGTGGGCAGGTCGAGGATACGGGGAAGTTTACCTTCTCCCTTCGACTTGCGTATCTGATCGAAAACGGCAGGATCACCCGCCCCGTGCGGCAAGCCACCCTAATCGGCTCGAACATCGACGTGCTTCAGAATATCGAGATGGTGGGAAACGACCTGAGGTTTGGTCGTCAGACAGCTACGTGCGGCAAGGAGGGACAGGCCGTTCCCGTCTCGGACGGCACGCCTACGGTGAAGATCCGGAGGATGACGGTAGGAGGAACAGCGTGACCAGCTTCTCGGAGGAAAAGCTTGCTCGACAGGTGGTGGAGCTAGGCCTTCGGCTCGGGGCTGAGGACGTTGAGGTTCAGCTGGCCGTGGCCACGGAATTCGAGGTGGAGGTGCGGCAGGGAAAGATCGAACGGCTTGTGCAGGCAGCGTCGCGTTCCCTTGGGGTCCGGGTGACCAAGGGGCATCGTGTCGCCTTGGCCGCCACCACCGATCTGGACGAGGCCACCCTTCAGCACCTGATTCGGAACGCGGTAGAGAGGGCCGAGGTAGCTGGCGAGGATCCGTACGCCGGTCCACCCGAGGAGTTCGGCGCGCCGGTAGAGCCCGCCTCGCTGGACCTCTACGATCCAGAGCTGGAGGTGTTGGCCCCCGAGGCCAAAATCGCCGCTGCGACCGAGACGGAGAGGATCGCCCTTGCTTTGGATCCGCGGATCTCGAACTCCCTCGGGGCGTGGATGAGCACCGTTACCACCTCGTTCTGGTTTGCCAATTCCCGTGGAGTCGAGAGGAGTTTCCGGTCAACCCACGCCTCCCTTGGCGTCGGGTTGCAGGCCGGGGATACCGATCACCGTGTCGAAGAGTATTGGTGGAGCAGCGCTCGCCACCTGCAGGACCTGGAGTCCCCGGAAACGGTGGCTGAAAAGGCCGTCGCCCGAACAGTGCGGGAGCTGAACCCGCGAAAACCAATAACAACCCGCGCCGACGTGATCTTCGAGCCGCGAATGACCGCCCAGCTTTTGAGTTTTCTGGCGGCCTGCGTCAACGGGATGCTGATTTACCGGGGGCGTTCCTTCCTGGCCGGCAAACTGGGAGAGACGGTGTTCGGCCCCAACATCAGCGTGATCGACGATGCCTTGCTGCCGCGGGGTCTAGGCTCTCGCCCCTGCGACTCCGAAGGTGTGGCGACCTCCAGGACGGTGGTCATCGAAAACGGCGTCCTGAAAAGCTACCTGCTGAATACGTACGCCGCCCGCCGCCTCGGCCTGAGGACAACCGGCCACGCCAGCGGCCAGGGTGTTTCACCCCACAACTTCTACCTCGCGGGCGAAGGGATCCCCCCGGAAGAAATCGTGCGCAGTACAGAGAGGGGATTGCTCCTCACCCGTACCATCGGGCACGGAACGAACACCGTAACGGGGGAGATCTCGAAAGGGGCCTATGGGATCTGGATCGAGGGCGGGAACCTCGCCTACCCGGTGAGCGAGTTCACGATCTCCGGGGATCTGGCGTCCTGGCTGCGCAGCGTCGACGCGATCGGCAATGACCTCGAATTTCGCAGCCCCATCGGCGGACGGACCATCCGCGTGCGCGACGTGGTCATCGCCGGACGCTGAGCCTCTGCCTGGACACCTCGAAGGCAGGCAGGGGGCCACCCCCCTACAGCCTGGGGATTTCCGCTTTGCGCAGCAGACGTCGCTTGGCGAAGAGCTCCTCCAATGCTCCCAGGCGCCAGCTTCGAATTGACGGATCGGCGTACAGATCTTCCAGCAGATCCCAGGCTTCCTTGGGGGCGCTCAGGAGGTCCGATTCCCGAAGAACAGTGACCAGGTAGCACTTCCGGTCCAGCTTCGTGGGGAAGCGCTCTTTAAACTGGCGCGAGGTCGGACCCGGGGCTTCCCGCAGGAGGCCAGAGGCGTCGGCGTCTGGGAAGTACGCGTACACGGTTCCGGGCACACTGAGCTCGTAGATAGTGTCGTCCAGCAGGTCCACGTA
>JAPDPT010000066.1 GCA_034506315.1 candidate division KSB1 bacterium
CCGCCCCTTCCCGGAGCGGCCCGTCTTCGGTAAAGTCCGCCCGATGACCCCGGAGGGCTTCCGGAGGAAATACGGGGCAAGTACCCCTTGGTGGTTGGGGATCCCCGAACAAGGGGCTATCCGGTAGTTCGATTCTCCCATCGCGGAACGACGCGGTCGCCTCCGAGTGACGCCGGGCACTCGCTCGGCAGGGCTGGCTTGGACAGAGGCGGCGAGAGCCGGCAGGCTGTAAGTAGAAAATTCACGGGTCCTCCGGGAAAGTGCTGGCCTTAGTTCAAGGTAGCAGACGCTGGGCTTGAGCGGCGTGGGACGGAGGCGGGCCCATTCGGAGAGGGGCGGGGGCAACGGGCGACGGGTCTCCTGCGGGCACGTGGAGACCGTCTTCCGGCTCCGCCACCCCAGAAATTGGTCCCGGGGGTATGCGAGCATTGTGTAGTCCCTGTGGATGAAACATTGCGTCCGACCTCCTGCCGCGCGGTGGCGGGACCGAATGCACAAGAATGAAGCCTTTCGGGCGAGGACGCATTCTTTTCCGCGTCGGAGAGGGGACTTCTTCCGGACGCAGTGCACGGTTGGGCGCTCGCGAGGCCGCCGGGCCGGCGGCGTGGCCGGCGGCAAGGGACCCGGACGTGTGTTATTCGCTTTTTTTTCTCCAGCCTGGTGATGCGCTGGTTGATCACATCAAGTTGGCCTTTCCGCCGTTGAGCGTAATGGCGCAAGGCGTCGAGCTCTTCTTCCCTCGCTGGGAGGGTGGGGGCGCAAAATGCCGGCGGCCACAGGTGGGGTAGTTCCGTCGCGCTCAGCAGGGCAGTCCCTTGGCGCAGTACCGGCGACGCCAGCTGCGTGTCCACCGTCCTGGTAACCAGACGGCGCCTGGGGCACGGGTTGGGGTGGCAGCGCATGCCCTGTCCCGGGTAGTAGCCCGGCGCGAGGCCGGCTATCGGGCTTGTACGCCTCGGTCCGCTCTCCGCCAGGCCTGGTGCCCTCGTCATTGTGACTCGGACGAATGCTGGGCCAGTAGCTGACCTTATACCTCAACGCCAAACAGCGTCCGCATCAGGACGCCAATGCCGAAGCTGATCGCTGCCACCGCAAGGCTTAGCCCGGCCATCTCCAAGAACCGCTGGCGGAGGGGCAGGTCGCGCGCCACAGAGATGTAGTAATTGAACAGGGCGATAATGAAAACAGCGATGATCAGAGCAGCGGCCAGGCACACATAGGGATTCTTCAGAAAGAGATACGGCACGATCAGGGCCAGAACCGTCAAAATGTAGGCGGCTCCGGTATAGAGGGAGGCCCGTAAGGGGTCCCGTTCGTCCTCCTCCGCTTTCGTGGAGAGATACTCCGACGCAGCCATGGAGAGGGCCGCGGCGATCCCGGTGATGGCCCCCGTCATGGCCACGAGGGAGGGGCGTTGGAGCGCAAAGGTCAGCCCTGCCAACGCGCCCGTCAGTTCCACCAGCGCATCGTTCAGTCCGAGGACAATGGATCCCGTGTAGCGGAGCCGCTCCTCATCCAGCATACTCAGAAGAGCTTGCTCGTGGGCCTTCTCTTCTCGGGCGATGGCCGCAACGCCGGGAACGCGGCCCTCCATGCGCGCATAATTGTCCTGCGCTCCCACCTCGCCGCGCTCCATCAGCTTCACGGCGAAGGTGATGCCCAGGACGCGTCCGAGCAAGGTGTAGAGCCAGATCTTGAGCCAAGCAGGCTGCACTTCCTTCCCGGCGACGCGCGCCCAGTATCGGGCGTGTTGCAGTTCCTCCGCTGCGATGCGCTCCAAGACAGCCCGATTCTCGGGAGAGGGCATGGCCCGCGCCAGCCGGAGGTAAACATGGTGCTCGGTAAGCTCCTCCCTCTGATAGGTGAGGACAAGTTGCTGTTCCTCTGGTGTCAGCGTCTGGAAAGCCATCTCGCCTCCCACCCAACGCACCCCGATGTATTGGTGAATCTGCAGCAAACCTGGCCCATCCCCCGGACGATCCTCAAACAGGCCCTCCAGTACGTCTTTGGGGCGTTGCCGAGGCGCACATGTCCGTGAGGATGGTGGCTATCCCCGCGGCAAGATACTCGTGCGCTCCGTTTCCCCCGCTCCCGGCCACGGTGACCTCCTCATCCCTGATAGCGGTGGGTATGGCCACGGGGTATCGGCGTGATCTGGGCCATGTGGGCACGAGGATGCTGAACGCGACGGTTCCCTTACGACCGGTATTTGCCCACCGCGATCCGCCTGTGGGCTGACTTCCCCCGAGCCTTACCTCCCACAACGTGACATCGCTCCACCGGTACAACCGCCCGGAGCCGTGTCCGGGCGAAACGAGCGCTGACCGTGTTTCCGTTATCCGAGGCGAACGCGATGTCCGCGAGTCTTCCTCCAGCGGACGCGCCCTGGTATGTCCGGAATGGCTTTCGTCCATGAGTCGGCATCCTTCTCCGGCTCCCCGATTCCGAAGCGCAACCTCAGGTCCACTGAGGGGGAGCCGGTGAACGGTGGCGGACCGGGAGCTTTCGGCGGGTCCCGGCTTCGAATGACCCGCCATTATTCTGCAGCCTCCCCCACCGCGCGGCAGAATTCGATCGAATCCATGAGGCCCAGAGGCTCGCAAATATTCCCGTCGCATATTGCCATGCGCCGGCTGGTGGCGGAGCAGAAGAGGCGGTACGCGCTCGAGAAGGCGCGCGGAGCTTCGCGGGCATCGCGCAGCGTGCCAATGAGATCAGCCTTGGCCGCTGTCCATTCCGCCAGCCCTGGATTCAAAAGATACACCGGCCGGGGCAAAAGGCCAAGAGACGGGTGCAGCATTTCCCATGGCCGCCTCCCGGCAAAGGGGTTGACAGGAGCCCGGCTGTTGAGTATCATCGGACGAGTTCCTCTTTGGTGGGCAGAGGCGAGAGCCGTGAGCCCCAACCGGGACCGCAGGGAAAGGTTATTGATTGCTACTCCGCCGCTTGCGCTCGCTGAGCGCGCGTGGCTGCGCCTGAGGACTGAGGAGGTTTCGTCGATGGGAAGAGGCCTAAGGTGGGTTCCTGTTGTGCTCCTGTGCCTGTTCGCGGCAGCGGGTGCCGCCGACCTGAATCTGGTGCCAAAGCCGGTCGAGGCACGGCGGCTGCCTGGCTGGTTTTCGTTCGTTCCCGGGGAGCTGGGCATTGTCCTCGGCGCCCGCGCCAGTGCGGAAGACTCCTTTGCCTGCGAGCTCCTGCGCGACGAGATCCAGAGCGATTTCGGTCAGGCAGCCCCGCTTGGGCCCAGAGCGCGCAACATCTACCTCACCCTGCCGTCACGGGATCGGGAGCTATCCGCTCTGTGCGCCGAAGCGGGATCCCTGCCAGACTCCGCACTGGGCGATCAGGGGTATGTGCTGGTCGTGCAACCGCGTCGAATTGTCGTTGCGGCCAATAGCTCCCGGGGTTTGTTCTACGGGGTGCAGACCTTGCGCCAGCTTGTTCGGGGAAATGCGGTCGGCCATCGGATCCCGTGCCTTCGTATTCGCGACTATCCCGTGTTCCGGTACCGCGGACAGCAGGATGACCTGAGCCGCGGTCCCGTGCGCACCCTGGAATACCTGAAGCAAGAGATCCGTCGGCTTGCGGAACTTAAGTTGAACCTCGCCACCTATTACACGGAGCACATTTTCCGAACCCGCTCCCATCCCGAGTTCGCCCCTCCAGGTGGCGCCTTAACCCCTGAGGAAGTGGCCGAGCTCGCTCAATACGCCCGCAAGTACCACGTCGAGCTCATCGGCAACTTTCAGGCCTTCGGTCACTTTCGAAATATTCTCAAGCACCCCAAGTTCGAGCACCTGGGCGAAAGCGACTGGGTGCTGTCGCCTGCCCTGAAGGAGTCCTACGCGCTGCTGGAGGACCTTCTCCGCGAGATTGCCCCGGCTTATCCCGGCCTGTTTTTTAACGTGAACTGTGACGAAACGTGGGGGCTCGGAACGGGGGCCTCCAAGTCGATCGTGGAGGAAAAAGGGATCGCTGCAGTCTACGCTTCGCACCTCAACTGGCTTCACGACCAGCTTACCCAGTACGGCAAACGCATGATGATGTGGGGCGACATTGCCCTGACCTATCCGGACATTCTTTCTCTCCTCCGACCAGACATCATTATGCTCTCCTGGGGCTATGACCCCCGGGCTTCGTTTGTGGAAGCCATCCGGCCTTTTCGAAAAGCGGGATTCGAGGTGTTCGTTTGTCCGGGCCTGTCGTGCTGGAACCGGCTCTTCCCTGACTTTGAAACAGCCCGGATCAATATCCACAATTACGTACGGGACGGGATTCAGGAAGGTGCGGTGGGAATGCTGAACACGGCCTGGTACGATGAGGGGGAGGGGTTCTTCTCGCTGAACTGGTATGGGGTCGCCTTTGCCGCCGAGCAGGCCTGGAACCCCCAGCCCCTCGAGGACACCACCTTTGGCCGTCGCTTTTCGGCCGCTGTCTACGGAGATCGCGAAAACCGCGTGGGGAGGGCGGTTGAATCCCTGAGTGCCCTGCACCACCGGGGCCCGCCGGAAGGGATCTGGACACGGGTGTTTTGGAAACCTCTCCTCGGGGCAAGGGGCAGTCGCCACGTGCTGGGCGTGACCGGATGGGACGGCGCAGAAAGGGTAGACGCGGTGGTAAGCCAACTTCTCGAAGGTGCACGCGCCACGCACTATGTTCGCGACCTCGCGTATCTTCGCCACGCGGCCGAGCGGATTGCCCTGATCCCGGCCCTCCGGAAGGGCGTACTCCGGGCGGCATCAGCCTACCGCCAGGCCTGCCTTTCGCCTCTCGGATCGGAGGGAGGAGCTGCGCATCTTCGAGAGGCATTGTCGGCCATCGCAGACGCGCGCCGTCGGCTGTTCAGTCTCCGTCAGCAGTACGCAATCCTCTGGCTTGGCGAGAACCGGGTCTGGTGGCTGGAAAACAATTTGGCCAAGTTCGACGAAGTCCTGGAGGATTTGCGCCAGGTTGAAGATTGGCTGACGCGGGCCACTTGGGACTGGGAGAAAGGCCAGCCGATCCCAGCGCCGCGGGACATTCGACTCGACGTGGAGGAGTTATCAGGCGACTTCTTCCGTTCCTGGCTGATCTGCGGGGCCTTCCGTAACCCGAGGGCTATCGCCTCCCAGGCGCCGGGGCAGCGCGAGAATTGCGGGGGAATGGACATCGACTATCTGGAGCCAATGGGCGGAGAGGCGCAAGTCCGGCCTCGCCCAGGTGAGACCGTCGAGCTTCCGGGTGGGGGCAAAGCCCGGTGGGAGCCGGTAGAGGCCCCCGGCTCGACCGTCGACCTCCAGGGTCGATTCGCGGAGGAAGAATACGTGAGCGCCTACGCCTACTGTGAGCTCGAGCTACGGAAACCCCTGGCCACGCGTCTCCTCGTCGGCAGCAACGATGACCTCCGCATCTATGTCAACGGCGTTCTGGTTCACGAGAATCGCCGCTCCCGAAGACTTACCGTGGACGAGGATGTGGTGTCGGTTCAGTTCTCTCCGGGCGTGAATCGCATTCTGGTCAAGATAGGCCAGTGCGGCGGGGCATGGGGATTTTCCTTCCGGATTCAGGGGCTCTCCGTGAGGAACGAGGGACATCGCTACATTGGCCTCGAGTCGAATTAGCGGTGGTTCCGAAGCAGGGGACCGTCCAGGGTGGTGGCTGGGCAGAGCCAAGAGATCGGAGGTGTGAGATGAATCGTCGGGCGTTTCTCCGGACGGCGGGGGCGACCGCGGCCGCCCTATGGGTGAACCCGCCCCGGGGCACCCCCCGAAGCGGCTCCCGGATTTCCCTCGAAGAACTCGAGGAGATCGCTCGCCGGCCTGTGCTCAAGAAGGAGTACTTTCCGGAGCCGGTGATCCTTGAGAAGGCGGAGCTGTTGACGAACGGGGGAGAATACATCGTGCGCATGCGCGCCAAGGGTGGGGCCGAAGGGTATGCCGTAAGCAACAGTGACCACATGGGCCGACTGTACCCGATTCTTCTCCACATGGTCCTGCCGTATTTCGTCGGTCGTGATGCCCGGGAACTTGACGCCATGGTCGACGGGGTCTACCAATACGACAGCTATTACAAGTACCAGGGCCTGGCCTTCTGGGTCTGTGTGGCGAGCGCCGAGTTTGCCGTCTTGGACCTGCTGGGTAGAATCGCAGGAAAGCCTGTGGGCGAGCTGGTCGGGCAGGTAGAGCGGCGCGAGATTTCGGTTTACCGGGCCAACAACGATCGGGGACGATCGGCTGAGGAAAGCGTCGAGCTGATCCGAAAAAATGTCGAGGAGACGGGGGCTAAGGCGGCCAAGTACAAGCTGGGGGGCAGAATGGGCAACCCGGAGTACCCGCCAGGTCGATCCGAAAAGCTCATCTACTTGGTGCGGAAAGTTCTCGGCGACGAGATCGTCCTCTACGCCGATGCCAATGGCTCCTACAGTGTGGCCGAGGCCATCCGCATCGGTCGCATGTTGGAGGAGACCCGGCACAGCTTTTTTGAAGAGCCCTGTCCCTTTGACCACTATGGCTGGACCAAGAAAGTAGCCGACACTCTGACCATCCCCATTGCCGGAGGAGAACAGGATAGCAGCCTCTGGCTTTTCCAGTGGATGATCGCGGAGGATGTGCTGCAGGTGGTCCAGCCTGATCTCTTCTACTTCGGCGGCTTCGTGCGCTGCATTCGGGTTGCCCGAATGGCGGAGGCGGCGGGAATCCCGTGTACCCCCCACATTTCGGGCGCAGGGCTCGGCTATCTTTATGTGCTTCACTTCGCGAGCTGCATCCCCAACCCGGGACCTTATCAAGAGTACAAAGGCGTCAATCCGGACCTACCGCTGGAGTGCGCGACGTCGGACCTCGTGGCCAGAAAGGGGGTGGTTGTGGTTCCGTCGGGGCCTGGTTGGGGGATCGATCTGGACCCGAAGTTCCTCGAAGAAGCGCGGCGCATCGAAGCGTGATTCCGGCCCTGTGCTCGCCGACAGGTATGGCCGCTCTTGTGGACACGAGCGGCATTGGGGTCCGCCGAGGGCGAACGGTCCTGGAAGTCCTTTCCCCGGATGCCACTCCTGGGTCTGAGCGACAGGAAGCTAACGGCGGTACACGCCTGAGCGGTCCTTTCCCGGCGTTCCGGCGCCGCTTGGAAGCTCACAGGGCAGGACGACAGCCCTGCGCGTCCGATTGGAACTTCGCGGAGAGTAGGGTGGGGGAGGGGCTTCCTGGTCCAGAAAAAAGAAGCGAGGCCGTGCGGCCTCGCTTCTCCGGTTGATGCGGAAAGCAGGGGGGATCAGGCTGCGCCTACCTGCTGCTTGATCCACTCCGTGGTGACGGACTTGGGTCGGGTGATGGGTTCAAGTATGGCTCGGCTCACGACCGTCTGAGCACAGACGCCGAAAGCGCGGGAGATGCCGAAGATCACGGTGTAGTAGTCGTACTCGGTCATCCCGTAGTGCCACAGGAGCGCGCCTGAGCCGGCGTCGACGTTGGGATACGGGTCCTTCACCTTGCCGGTCTGCTTGAGGATGTCCGGCACGACCTCGAACAGGCGAACGACGATCTGGAAGATCTCGTCGTCCGCACAGTACTTCTTGCCGAACTCGAGGAATGCGGTGAAGCGCGGGTCCGTCTGGCGCAGCACAGCGTGGCCATAGCCCGGAATCACCTGCCCGGAATTGAGGGTCTCCCAGGTGAAGTCGCGGAGCTGCTCGTGAGTCGGGACGCCGCCGAAGCGCTCGCGCAGCTTCTGGATCCACTTGAGGGTTTCCTGGTTGGCGAGCCCGTGCAGGGGGCCGGCCAGGCCGTTCATCCCGGCGGAATAGGCATAGTAGATATTGGAAAGGGCGGAGGCGACGGTGTGGGTCGTGAAGGCGCTGACATTGCCGCTTTCATGGTCACAGTGGAGGACAAGGTAGAGTCGCATCAGCTTCTCCAGTTCCCCGTTCGGGTTGGGGAGGCCGAGCATGCGAGCGTAGTCGGCGCCCATGTCCAGCTTCGGGTCGCTCGGGATGCGCGGTCCCTTCTTGTAGCGCAGGCGGTAGATGCCGGCAGCCACCACCGGCATACGAGCCATGAGGTCGAGGGCATCTTCCAGGGTCCAGATCCAATAGTCCTCCTTGCGCACCCCCTCGTCGTACTTCTTCTTGAACACCGAATCCTTTTCCATCACGAGGGCGGCCACGCTGAGCATGGTCATGGGATGGGAGTCTTCGGGCATGGCCTCCAGGGTTCTCCAGACCCCCTCCGGGACGTTGCGGCGCGCCGCAAGCTCCTGGATGAACTGGTCGCGCTCCTCGGGCGTAGGTAGGTCGCCGGTCAGCAGGAGCCAGATGATCTCCTCGGGAAGTCGGTCCGTCAGCGTGCTAATGGGGTAGCCTCGGATGATCAACCCTTTCTCCGGATCCACGTAGGAGGTGTCGCAGACCAGACAGCGCACGCCCCGCATCCCCCCGTAAATCTGCTGGACGGTAACCTCGCCGATCACGTCGTTGCCATGTTCCTTTACCAGCTTGCCGATCTCCTCCCTCCACTGCGGAACCTTCTCGGCAAGCTTCTCGCGAATCGTAGCCATGACTAACCTCCTCCCTTTGCCTCTGCTCGACCAAGGGTGTTACCCATCGTGCCGCGCGGAACCTCCTCCTTCGCCGCAACACAAACTCCCAGCCATAAGCGTGCCAACTACCCAACTGCATTAACGAGCTGATTCCTGAGAAGATGCCCCTGGGGCCAACCGGGCTCCATTCCCATTTATGAGAAGCGAAAGCGACGGGTTCCCAAGGCTAAGAACCGTCTGAGGACGACTCCCACGGTTTCCGGTTGACAATCGTCCTACCTTGGCCTACATTAGTCGAAGAAGGAACGCCAACAGATGCAGGCAGCAGGGGAGGGATTTCCGCTTCCTCGAACAGGGGAGATGGGGTGTAATGGAGAACGGGAAGGAAGTCTACCTGGTCGACGGATCGGCGCTCGCTTACAAGTCGTACTTCGCCTTTGCTCGCAATCCCCTCACCAATTCGAGGGGGGAGAACACTTCCGCGGTGTTCGGCTTCACCCGCTCGTTGCTGAAGATTCTGGATGAGCAAAAGCCCTCCCACCTTGCTGTGGTGTTCGACACCCCGGTGCCGACGTTCCGTCACCGGGATTTTGAGGAGTACAAGATTCAGCGCCCACCCATGCCCGCGGACTTGGCGGCTCAGCTTTCGCGGATCAAGGAAGTGGCGGAAGCTCTGCGGGTACCCGTCCTGGAGGTTCCCGGCTTTGAGGCGGATGACGTGATCGGGACGTTGGCTCGCCGCGCGGCCGAGGCGGGCTTGCACGTCACCATCGTGTCCGGAGACAAGGATCTGGCGCAGCTGGTTGGGGAACGGATCCGCCTCTACAATCCCCGAAAGGCGGGCGAGGAGACGGAGGTTCTGGATGCCGCGGCTGTGGAGGAAAAAATGGGCATTCCCCCCGACCGCATCCCCGATTTCCTCGCCCTGGCCGGCGATCCGGTCGACAACATCCCCGGAGTCAAGGGTATTGGCCCCAAGACCGCCGAGAAGCTGCTTCGGGAATTCGGCTCCCTCGAAGCCATTTACGCAAACCTCGAGGCCGTCCAGCCCGAAAGGGTCCGGAAGCTACTGGAGGAGCACGAGGAAGAGGCCAGGCTCTCCAAAAGACTGGCCACGGTGGCCACAGACGTAGATATTCAGGTGGACCTGGAGGACCTGCGCGTGGGGCAGCCCGATCGGCCGCGGCTCCTGCAGCTTTTCCGGGAGCTCGAGTTCCATTCCCTCCTCGAGCGCTTCGCCCCGACTACCGTCGCTACCGACCGGCACGAGTATCGGATCCTGCGCACCCGCGAAGAGCTGCGAGAGCTGGCGCAGTCTCTGCGCCAGGCGGGTACCTTCGCCGTAGACCTGGAGACGACCTCCCTCGATCCGCTGCGCGCCCGCCTGGTCGGGATTTCGTTCGCCTGGGCGGAAGGCGTCGCCTGCTACGTCCCGGCGCGAGGACCGTCGGGCAGCCGCCTCGAGCTGACCGAGACCGATATCCTGGAGGAGCTGAGGCCGATCCTCGAGGACCCCGGCCTAAAGAAGGTCGGCCAGAACATCAAGTACGACCTCCTGGTCCTGCGCAGAGCAGGTGTCGAACTCCGTGGGATCTACTTCGACACGATGGTCGCTGCCTATCTCCTCAATCCGTCTGAGCGGCAGCACAACCTCGATAGCCTGAGTCTGGAGTATCTCAACTACAAGAAGATCGCCACCAGCTCGCTCATCGGCAAGAGGGGCAAGGAGCAGCTCTCCATGGACCAGGTGGCGGTGGAGGTGGTGGGGGAGTACGCCTGTGAAGACGCCGATATCACCTGGCGCCTCTACCGCGTCCTCGAGCCGAAACTTCGGGAGGCCGGCCTCGAAAAGCTCTTCCACGAGGTCGAAATGCCCCTCGTCGAGGTCCTGGCGGACATGGAGTACACAGGTGTTCGTCTTGATCTGGAGTACCTAAAGGAGATGTCCCGCCAGCTGGAATCGGAGCTCAGGGGCCTGGAGGAGAAGATCTACCAGTTGGCGGGGGAGCGTTTCAACATCAACTCGCCGCAGCAGATCGGGCGTGTACTGTTCGACAAGCTCAAACTTCCGGCCCGACGTCGCACCAAAACGGGCTACTCAACCGACGTCCGCGTCCTGGAGGAGCTGGCCAGCCAGCACGAGTTGCCTCGCCTTCTGCTGGAGTACCGGCAGCTCGCGAAGCTCAAATCCACCTACGTCGACGCTCTGCCCCAGATGGTGAACCCCCGTACCGGACGGGTGCACACCTCTTACAATCAGACAATCACCGCCACGGGTCGCCTGAGCTCCAGCGAGCCCAACCTCCAGAACATCCCGATCCGGACGGAGATCGGCCGCCAGATACGCCGCGCCTTTATCCCCTCCTCGCCGGACAACGTGCTTCTGGATGCGGACTACTCCCAGATTGAGCTGCGGATCATGGCCCACCTGAGCGGGGACCGAAGGCTGCGAGAAAGCTTTGAGCGGGACGAGGACATCCACACGCGCACCGCGGCCCTCATCTTCGGTCTGGAGCCGGAGGAGGTGACGCCCGAGCACCGGCGAAGGGCCAAGGAGGTCAACTTCGGGATTATCTACGGAATGGGCCCCTACGGTCTCGCCCAGCGCCTCGAGATCAGCCCAGAAGAGGCGCAGCGGTTCATTACCGGCTACTTCGCTACCTACCCCAAGGTGCACGACTTTATCCTGGCCACCATCCAGCGCGCCCGGCGGGATGGCTATGTGACCACCCTCCTAAATCGAAGAAGGTATCTACCGGACATCCTCAGCGAGAACCAGCGGGTACGGGAGTTCGCGGAGCGGACCGCCATCAATACGCCCATCCAGGGGACGGCCGCCGATCTCATCAAGGTGGCGATGGTGCGCATCTGGCGCGAGCTGCGCCGGCGCGGACTGCGCGCCCGGATGATTCTGCAGGTCCACGACGAGCTGGTCTTCGACGTGCCTAAGGACGAGCTCGAAGAGGTCAAGGAGCTTGTGAAGCACGAGATGGAAGGGGCCATTCACCTCGACGTTCCTGTCAAGGTCGAGATCGGCGTGGGAAGCAACTGGCTGGAGGCCGCCCATTGACGGTCCGGGGGGTTGCAACCTCGCCTAATTGGCAGCGAATCCGCACCGACGCACGCCTGCGCCAGAACCTGGAGATCCGCCAGCGTGTCTACCAGGGGATTCGCGATTTTTTTGCGGCGCGGGACTTCCTCGAGGTGGATGTGCCGGTCTTGATTCCCCTACCCGGCATGGAGCCGCACCTCCATCCCATAGCCGCCACCATTCACGATCGGAGAGGAAGAGCCTACCGCTTTTACCTCCACACATCACCAGAGTACAGTCTCAAGAAGCTGCTCGCAGGCGGCCTGGAGAGAATCTACGCCATCACCCATGCCTTTCGGGACTACGAGGTCTCCGAGACGCACAACGTGGAGTTTGCCCTCCTGGAGTGGTACCGGGCAGGAGCGGATTACCGGGACCTGATGCAGGACTGTGAGGAGCTCCTGGTCTACCTCGCCGAGCGGCTTTGCGGATCGCGGGTGCTTCGCTATCGTGGGAGGGAGATCGATCTGGCGCCCCCCTGGCCTCGGGTCACCGTACGCCAAGTGATGCGTCAGTTCGCCGGGGTAGAGGTGAGTGGGTCGACCTCGTTGAGCGAGCTGGTAGAGATCGCCCGCGCCAAGGGCTACAACGAGGTTCAGCCCGACTGGCCGTGGGAAGACGTGTTCTATCTTCTCTTCCTGAACGAAGTGGAGCCGCATTTTCCCCTCGATCGTCCGCTGATCCTCTACGACTACCCCGCACCCATGGCGGCCTTGGCCCGGCGCAGGGAGGAAGACCCCTTTACAGCCGAGCGGTTCGAGCTTTACATCGGTGGGCTGGAGCTGGCCAATGCGTTCAGCGAGCTCACGGACCCTGTGGAGCAGCGCGCCCGTCTGGTTCAGGAGCGGCAGGAACGGATCCGCCTGAGACGCCACGTCTACCCGGTCGATGAGTCGTTTCTGGAGGCCCTCGAGATCGGCCTCCCACCATCGGCGGGGATCGCCCTGGGGGTGGATCGCTTGGTGATGCTTTTCGCCGATGCCGCCGAGGTGCGAGAAGTCATTCCGTTCCCCACGCGAGACCTGATCCGAGACTGGCGAAAGAGTCACAAGCTTCCTTCCGGCTCGGAATAGGGGGCAGCGCGTGCGACCTCGCAACATCGCAGACATGTTTTTACTTGAACCGATGAGGAGGCGGCGCTAATATCCGGGGGCGAGGGGTAATCGCAAGGTCAGGGATCCTCAGGAGGATGAAGATGGCGGAGACCAAGGACAGCCTTTCGAGGCGTGGCTTTCTGAAGGGGATCGGAACAGGCGTGTTGGGGGCTACAATCGCTCCGAAGGTGCGCTTTCCGGAGGCGCCCGCGCCCGCGGCTTGGGACGGGAAGCTTCCGGTCGTCCTCCGCGTGAACGGCAAGGAGCACAGACTGCTTCTGGAGCCGCGCACGACCCTCGTCCGTGCCCTCCGCGATCACCTTGGGCTTACGGGCACAAAGTTGGGCTGCGATCGGGGCGAGTGCGGCTGCTGCACGGTCCTGATGGACAACAAGCCGGTCTACTCCTGCCAGATCCTGGCGGTCGAGGCCCAGGACCACGAGATCACCACCATTGAGGGCTTGGTACAGGGGGAGGAGCTGGATCCCTTGCAGAAGGCCTTTGTGGAGCACGATGCGATGCAATGTGGCTTCTGTACGCCTGGCCAGGTGATGGCCGCCAAGGGGCTGCTGCTGAAAAATCCGAACCCCACGCGCGAGGAGATCGTGCGGGGGATGTCCGGAAATCTCTGCCGGTGTGCGGCGTATCCAGGCATCCTGCGCGCGGTAGAAGCCGTGGTCCGACAAAGGCGGGGCTAATGCACCTGGGAACCATTGAGGGAGGAAGAAGATGCCCGGGGTGATCGTGCGTTCCCTTTGGGATTTTGAGAACGAGTGGATCGAAACGGTGGCTGAGGTCCCCGAGCGGCTGCCTGAGCCCTGGCCAGCGGATAGGCCACTGCGTGTGGCTGGCCAGGGACATCCGCGCGTGGACGGTTACCAGCGCGTTTCCGGAGACGCCAAATACGCGTTTGATATTCAGCTTCCCCGTATGGCCTATGGCAGAATCCTGCGCTCTCCTTTGCCCCACGCCCGGGTCCGGGCCATCCGCGCGGAGAAAGCCCTCGCCGTACCGGGGGTAATCGCCGTCTTCAGCCACCAGAACATGCCCAAGATCCCGTGGTACGGGAATTCCTACCTGTTCGACCCCGAGGTGCGCTACGAGGGGGACGAAGTAGCGCTCCTGGTTGCGGAGTCCGAGCCCATTGCGGACGAGGCTCTGGCCCTCCTTGAGGTGGACTACGAGCCTCTACCCTTCGTCATTGATCCCGAGGACGCCCTGAAGCCCGACGCCCCGAAGCTCCACGAGGAGGGGAATCTCTGGAACGGCCGCCCGAGCGTGTACGAGCGGGGCGACGTCGAAAAGGGATTCCAGGAGGCCGATGTTATCGTGGAGGATACCTTCCGCACTCAGGTGGCCCATCATGCTCAGATGGAGGTGCACGTCTGTGTGGCCAACTGGGAGGGCGACCAGCTCACGGTCTACGACAGCACGCAGGCCACATTCGCGGTCCAGCGCGCCCTCGCCTCTATCCTCAAGCTCCCGCTGAACAAGGTGCGGGTCGTTAACTACTTCATGGGCGCGGGCTTCGGGAGCAAATTGGGGCTGGAGAAGCAGACGGTGATGGCGGCTTTGGTGGCGCGGCAGCTGGGCCGACCCGTCCGGATCGCCAACCCGCGCAAGGACGAGTTTCTCGCGATGGGCAATCGACCTTCGTCTGTGCAGCGGCTGAAGGTCGGGGCCAAGAAAGACGGCACGCTGACGGCCATCGCTCTGTGGTCTTCGGGTCCTGGCGGCGCCTACCGCACAGCCGGGGCCGATCTCGGTAGTCCCGTGCGCGAAATCTACCGCTGTCCGAATGTGCGGACGGAGGAGTCGACGGTCCACATCAATGCGGGTCCTGCGCGGCCCATGCGGGCCCCCGGTCACCCGCAGGGGACGTTTGCCCTCGAGTCCATTCTGGACGAAGTGGCCGAAAAGCTGGGAATGGATCCGTTGGAATTCCGGATCAAGAATTATGCGGAGGTCGATCAGGTCCGCAACCGGCCCTATACGAGCAAGTACCTGCGGGAGGCGTACGAGGCGGGGGCAAAAGCGATCGGCTGGTACGAGAAGCGGAATAGAGTCCCCGGTTCTGGGGTGGGACCGGTCAAGCGCGGCATCGGGATGGCCACACAGATCTGGGGGGGCGGTGGTGGTCCCCCGGCCTACGCCACGGTGGAGATCCTGTCCGACGGCTCGGTGATCGTGCGATCCGGGTCGCAGGACATCGGAGGCGGTACGCGGACCATCGTCGCGCAGGTGGCCGCCGAAGAGCTGGGGATCCCCATCGATCGGGTGACGGTCATCATGGGCGATACGGCCCTTTGCCCGTATGGCCCCACAAGCGGGGGGAGCGTCACGGCCGCTTCGATTACCCCAGCCGTCCTGGCGGCGGCCGTCGAAGCGCGAGAACAGCTGCGTTCCTATGCCGCCTCGGCTCTCGAGGTCCCTCCGGACCAGCTGGCGTGGGAGCCGGGTCGGTTTTTCCTGAAGAGTGACCCGAGTCGATCAATCCGCTTCGAGGAAGCTGCCTCCCGTCTGCGGAACAACATGATCGTTGTGACCGGCGCCCGAGGGCCGAATCCGCAGGACTACAGCATCAATTCCTTCGGGGCGCAATTCGCCGAGGTGGAGGTGGACACGGAGACGGGACGTGTGCGCGTGGTCAAGATCGTTGCCGCCCACAGCGTTGGTCGCCTGATCAACCCCCTGACCGGCCGCTGCCAGTTCGAAGGCGGGATTATGATGGGGATTGGCTTTGCCCTGCTCGAGCAGCGATGGATGGATCCAAATGTCGGCCGGATGATCAATACCAACCTGCACGAGTACCGCGTACCGACCATGGCCGAGATGCCGGAGATCGAGGTGATCATCGTGAGCGAGCCCGACATCAAGGCCAACCCGGTGGGCGGAATCGGTATCGGCGAACCGGCGATCATCCCCACCGCAGCTGCCATTGCCAACGCAGTCTACAATGCCATCGGTGTACGGATCCGGGAGCTGCCCATTACCCCTTATCGGGTGCTCGAGGCTCTGGGCAAGGCGTGATTTCGTAGTGCGAGGGCAACCATGAGGAATTTCGAACACGTGAACGCTCGTTCGGTCGCCGAGGCGAGCCGTCTCCTTTCGCAGAAGGGCAAGACCGTCGCGGCCATTGCGGGGGGTCAGGATCTCCTGTGCTTGTTGAAAGACAGGCTTCTGGAGCCGGATGTCGTCGTGAATCTGAAGACTATCCCGGGTCTTAACCGGATCGAATTTGACGAGGCGAAGGGGCTTCTCCTCGGGTCTCTGGTTACCCTATCGGAACTCGAGGAGCACCCTCTGGTTCGCCGGCTCTATCCGGCCCTTGCAGAGGCGGCGGCTTCGGTCGGTTCCCCGCAGATCCGGAATATGGGTACGGTGGGCGGCAACCTCTGCCAGCGGCCGCGCTGCTGGTACTTCCGGGGAAATTTCCCGTGTCTGCGCCGGGGTGGGGACTACTGTTCTGCGGCCGCGGGCCAGAACCGCTATCATTGCATCCTGGGTGGAGATCCGTGCTACATGGTGCATCCTTCAGACCTCGCCGTGCCCCTTGTCGCGTATGGGGCACGCGTAGAGGTGACGGGCCCGAAAGGGCGTCGGTGGCTGGCCCTGGAGGACTTTTTCGTCTTACCCCGGGTGGAGCTGGCGCGCGAGACCGTGCTGAAGCCTGGGGAGCTTGTAACAGCGGTAGCCGTTCCACCGCCCGAGGGGAGAAAGAGCGCCTTTGTCAAATTCACCGAACGTGGAGCGTGGGATTTCGCGGTAGCCAGCGCTGCTGTGGTCCTCGGGAAAGGAGACGGCAGGCTTCGAGGCGGCCGCATCGTGCTGGGTGGAGTGGCCCCGATCCCGTGGGTCGCTCGGAAGGCGTCCGCCGCGCTGGTCGACGCGGAGGCGTCGGAGGAGAAGCTGGCCGAGCTGGCCGAGCTGGCGCTGGAAGGTGCCCAACCCTTGTCGCAGAACTCGTACAAGGTCGCTCTGACGAAGAGTCTCGTTAGACGGGCGATGGCTCAGGCTCTGGCCTCGTAGGGGATGATATGGCGGACATCTGGGAAACGTTAGCCGAGATGCGAAGGCGGGGAGAGAGGGGAGCGTTGGCCATTGTGGTGCACGCAGAGGGCTCCACGCCGCGCGAACCGGGCTCCAAAATGATCGTGCGAGAAGATGGATCTGTCGTCGGCAGCGTGGGCGGGGGAGAGTTCGAGCGAAAGACCGTCGAGCTGGCCCTGGAAGTGATCCGCTCGGGTAAGCCCGTGCGTCAGCAGTTCGCGCTCCAGAAAGACCTGGGCATGCGCTGCGGCGGAGAGATCGAAGTGTACATTGAGCCCATCCAGCCCCTGGACAAGTTGGTGATCTTTGGAGCCGGACACGTGGGCGCAGCCATCGCCAAACTGGGGGCATGGCTCGGTTTTCAAGTGACGGTAGTGGACGATCGCCCGGGGTTTGCCTGCAAGGAGCGTATCCCGGAAGCCCACAACTTCCTCGAGGGGGAGTACCCGCAACTCGCCCGGGAGCTGCCGCCGGATCCGCACTGCTACGCGGTCATCGTCACCCACGGCCATAGTCACGATGATGAGGTGTTGCAGGCCCTGGTCCAAAAGGACCTCGCCTACCTGGGAATGATTGGCAGCCGGCGCAAGGTTCAGATCGCGTTCGAGAACCTGAGGAAGCTGGGTGTCCCAGAGGAACGGATCGCCCGCATCCGCGCTCCCATGGGGCTGGACATCGGGGCGGAGACTCCGGAAGAAATCGCGATTTCCGTGTTGGCGGAGATCGTGGCGCTTCGCCACGGCGTCGACGTGTCCGCCGCGGGCATGCGAGAAAGAGTCCTGGGACAGGTAACCGGCGCGGAGAATCGATGAAGGTCGCGGGGGTCGTCCTGGCAGCGGGTGCCTCTCGTCGTTTCGGGCAGCCGAAGGCCCTAGCCCAGTGGAACGGAAAGACCTTCGCCCGCTGGGTTCTGGACGCGATGGGGGAGGCGGGTCTCTACCCCTGCGTGCTGGTGCTCGGTCATGAGGCGGACACGATCCGCTCGCGCCTCGGGCAGCTACCCGCAAGGGTGGCGATTAACAAGCAGCCCGAAAGGGGGCAGTTTTCCTCTTTGCAGGAAGGAATCCGGGCCGTCGCCGCAGAGTGCGAGGCGGCGATCGTGGCCCTGGTCGATCAGCCGCAGGTGCCCGTGGACATCTTCAGGGCGCTGAAAGCGCGGCTTCACTCCGCACCTGGATCGCTGGTGCTGCCGCGCGTGCGTGGCAAGAGAGCTCACCCCGTGGGAATCTCTGCCTGCTGGTTTTCCGAGATCCTGGCGATGGATCCTGCGCGCACGCTGCGGGATTTTCTTCACGCGCACGGCGACGCCGTCGTCTATTTGGACGTTTCGGACGAGTTACTCCTGGTGGATGTCGACGAGCCCTCCGACCTGGAGCGCCTTGCAGCGGCCTGGAAGCGCGGAGAGGGGGTCCTATAAGCGAAAAGGGCGTCGGTTCGCCCCGACACCCTTTCGCTTTGGCTCCGGCGGGAGGACTCGAACCTCCAACCTAGTGGTTAACAGCCACCCGCTCTGCCAGTTGAGCTACGCCGGAACCTTTACGGCGTCTGTGAATATATCACACCGCGCCCGAAAAGTCAAGAGCTTTGCCTACCAGGAATC
>JAPDPT010000067.1 GCA_034506315.1 candidate division KSB1 bacterium
GATGCGGGAGCAATGAGCCGAGCGCAACCAGGGGCGGGGCGAATCGCACGAGTACTGACGTATCATGCTGTACAACCAAGCCTGGATCTGGGGGTCACCTGGGTGACCCCCCATCAGTTCCGCCAGCAGGCGGGTCTGCTGGCCCGGCTCGGCTTCCGGGGTGTGCGGGTGGGGGATCTCTTGCAGGAGGAGGGCGCAGATTGGGTGGCCCTCACCTTTGACGACGGCTATCTGTCGGTCCACCGGTGGGCCTTCCCAGTGCTTCAGGAGATGGGGTGGACGGGGACCATCTTCCCGGTTGTCGACTTCATTGGCAAGGATAACCGCTGGGAAGGGAACCTCTTTGGGCTCCGCTTTCCACACGTAGACTGGACCCATTTGCGTGAGATGGTCGACGCGGGATGGGAGATCGGGTCGCACGGCCTGCGCCATGCGTATCTGCCATGGGCCGACCCGACTACCCTGCGCAAGGAAATCTACGAGTCCAAGCGGAAGCTCGAAGATCGATTGGGGATCGCCGTCCGCACCTTCTGCGCCCCCTACGGGCGTGCGGATGAGCGTGTCATTCAAGTGGCGATGGAGGCCGGCTATGAAGTGATTTGTCTCCTCAACGGGCGGCGGGCGGGTTTCGCTGTTCGTTCGGGCCGCGCTTGGATTCTGTATCGGTGGGCGGTCTATCGGATGGACTCTTGCCGCGGGGTGGCGGGGAAGGTCCTGAGCAGCCGGCGGGGACGCGCGCCCCGAACGTTCATCCAGGCCATTGTATGCGGGGCGAACCTCGGTGGGGTCCTTGTCCAGATCGGCCGGGAGAAAGGGCTTGCGATTTTGGATCGATTTGCTAAAATAGTGCGCGGTACGGCTGGGTGAGGGATGAACGGCATTCCCATTAAGAAGCTGTACTACTCGATTGGGGAAGTCAGCCAGCTAACCTCGCTTGAGCCGTATGTCCTCAGGTACTGGGAGACCGAGTTTCCGGAACTAAGACCGAAGAAAGGAAAGGCAGGAAACCGGCTCTACACGCTAGAGGATATTCGCCTGGTGTTTCTGATTAAGAGGCTGTTGTACGTGGATAAGTATACCATTGAGGGGGCGAGGCAGCGCCTGAAAAAAATGAGGGGGAGTCAGCAGCTGGAGCTTTCCCTCGAGGAACTGCGCCGGGATGACCTGCTGTACGAGGTGAAGAAGACCTTAGAGGAGATTCTGCACAAGCTCGAAGAGAGTTAGGGGGCGGGTAAGTTGACGCTGCAAGTCGGGGCGTGGCGCAGCCAGGTAGCGCACGTGACTGGGGGTCACGGGGTCGCTGGTTCAAATCCAGTCGCCCCGACGAGCTATTAGCGCGAAGGGAGCCACCCAGAGCCGGGTGGCTCCGTCTTTTTGCGGCCAACACAGATCCACGGCGTGTACCTCGAGCGTGACCGTGTAGCTCAGGGCTACACGAGGGGGAAAGCGTAAGCACGGGGCGCGTAAAGTACCTGTCGCAACGGCTCTCTTGTTCTTGCCCCTCGAACGGACATCTCTTTTCCGGACTTCCTCGGAATCGTCCAAACCTATCCTCAAGGCCGGGCTGCGAATTCCGCAATAGCCTCCTACTGCCGCTAAACTTACGTCGAAACTCGGGAGGGAAGATACCATAAGGGGAGAAAGCGAGATGGCAAGATGTTCCTATGCCGTGGGTGCGAAGCTTGGGGTCGGGGGGACGTTGCTGGCGATCCTGGCGGGGCTGCCCTTAGCGGGAGTTGCACAGGAGCGGACCGAGTTGCCCTATCGTGTTGTGGCCGGCTCGCCCACCTACGCGGGCTACGGGTGGGAAAAGCTGAACGACGGATCCTATCCCGGTCGGGTCCTCCCCGGGACGGCTACCCTGGCCCAATGCCAAGGGTCTACGTGGCCTTTCGTAGAAATCGAATTGGCCGATTCCCTGTGCATAGGCGGGTTTGATCTGCGGTCCCAGCCGCTCAGCGAGATTTCATCCGTCCTTCGCACGACGGTCTGCGACAGTCTTGTGGCTTTTTACCTCACAACGGATCGTTGGGGGCGCAGTAGGTGGGCACTGATCGCAGGCTGGAAAGTGCCTTACCGCTGGCTGACAGAGGCGATGACGCCGCGCTTCTCCTTCCCTGTCATCCGGGCACGGCGGCTGCGGATTGAATTCCATCCGAGGGATGCGCAGGGCCTCTGGCTCTTCTTGAACGAGTTCAAAGTGTTTTCCCCACCGCCGCCAAGGATTGTCACCCACTGGCTTTCAGACGCTGTGCTGGGCAAGGATTACACGGACACACTGCGCGTGCTAAACCTCCAGCCGCCCATGAACTGGATCAGCATGGGTGGCATAGAGGGAATGTCGCTGGACCCACACACAGGTGCCGTACGATGGTGTCCGTCGGCGCCTGGTCTTTATAGATTTCCCGTCATGGTTGTCGATGCCCTGGATCCGAGTCGAATGGACACTGCTATCGTCTACGTCCGTTGCCTCGAGGAGAAGGTGGCGGCGGTCTTTGGGGACGCACGCTACTCCAACTCCACCCGTGATGGGATGGTCTGGATACTGAAGAGCCGTGGAGCCAGTGATGGCTTTGAACTTGAGTCCATCCCCCTGCGAAAAGGGGTCGCCACGGTGCCGGCTTACTCAGCGCGCGGGCGGAATTTCTACGTCCTCGCAGGGGACAGCCTTTACGCACTCACAGTCCACGAGGGAGGATCTTCCGTAAGGGGGGTGCTGCAGATCTATGATCCGCAGCTGAACACGGCCGGTTCTCTCCTGCTGTCGGCGAACGACGGCGACGGGACTATTTTGGCCGGAAGGAGTGGCGACGCCGGTCTCTGGATCGTCAACATGCAGGCGGGGAAGGCTTCAAGACAACAGCCTTTTTCTCCCAATCCGTACTTGGTCAAAGTCTTGGCAGGCACTTCCAGGGGAAGGGGAATAATCCTCTGGTATCGTGGCTTGACTCCATTTGCCCTTCAAGCAAGCGAAGTGTTCTTCGATGGCATTTGTCGCCTCGACGCCGATCTACAGGATGCTGCGATAATCGATCGCAGGCTGTACGTGCTTACCCGCAGCCCCATCTCGTCCCGGGAGAAACCAGGTGTTTGGGTGACACAGCTGGGCAATCGCGGAGAGATATCTTCCAATCTACAGGATTGGGAATTCGTGCCGCTTGATGCCCCGTACCTTAAGGGGGTGATTTTCCCACTTTGCTTGGCGCCTTGGCCGGCGGTTAGTAGGTTGCTCGTAGCCTTCTCGTTCTGGGACACCCTGTTGGCGCTCGATGCGAATACGCTGAAGCCGGTAGGGATGCTGCCCCTGGATAGCTCCATGGTGCGTCGCGATATCGCCACGTCGCCGGATAGTCGCACTCTCTATCTTGCCGACTCGGACAACCACAAACTATGGGTCTACAACCTCGGCGAACTGGCGGAACGTGGACTCGGCGGTCCCCTGTACGGCCGATACTGGTCGGTAGGGACGGATCATGACCCCTCGCGGATTGCCGTCGGCACCTATTCTCCTGCCCAGGCAGAGGTACGCCTGTGGGCTGTGGCGGGTGGTGCCGGGGATACCGTTCGTGTGCTGCCGATCCTACGAGCGCCCGAGCATGTGTGCTCGGCCGAGCTCACGGTGCATTACGATACCACCTGGATTTCCTATGACACGATCATCTGCTCGTGGAATACCTTCTTCGTGTCTCGCGAGCCCGGGAAAATAACCCTGCGGGTGGCCAGCACCTGGACCAGTCCCTCCCCGGATCTGCCTCAGCTACTCGTCCCCCAAGAAATCCTCTTGGCAGACTTGCGATTTAGGATCTCGCCTAACGCGCGGTTCGGTGCGCCTCTGGAGTTCATGGCCGACCGTGTCCAGGTCCTCCTCCATGAGAGAACAAGAGAGGTAGCTGTGGGGACGTTTGGGGCAGCGGTGACCTACGTAGGCAGCGGTCTCGGCGACTTGAACCACGACGGCTTACTTACACTTCTTGACGTACAGACCTTGTCCTACCACCTGGTTGGCAAGATCAAACTCGGAATCGAAGACAGCGTCTTGGCAGACTTAAATAAGGATCACCGGATAAGCCTCGAGGACCTTTGGCTTCTACTGGCGCAAATAGGAAGTCCGGCGTCGCAAGGCGGCCTTGCAATAGCCTCGTCCGAGCCTGCGTCCTCTGCCCCGGATGAGGTCATCGAGAGGGACCTCCCGATGCTCCAGATCAGATCCGCCGAGCCGTTGTTCGCCTTGTACGTACGTCTCTCGCCGGGGATGCCGGGCGAAGGATTGCACCTACGCAACAAGGAACGCTACTGGCTCCAGCACCATTGGGATGAGAAAAACGGCTTGGCCTTCGTCGCTGTGGCTCAGGGGTCCAGGCCTTTGGTTGACGGGAATGGCCTGCTGGTGTGCCTACCGTCCGTAGTCGCCGACACGCTGAGAGTGCAAGCGGTGGGGATCGGGCCCCGAGGGGTCGAGTCGAGAGTCGAAGCTGTACTGGTGCAGCCCGGAACGGCGGTAGCCCAACCTCAAAGCGCTGGGAAAGCATCCGTAAGCATTGTGCCTAACCCCGCCAATGAGGGCGCTCACTTTGTGGTAACGCTTCCCGAAGCATCCTCGCTGACGATCACCATGTTCGACACTCGAGGCCGCCGCGTAGGCCGGCTGCATCAGGCGCGACTCCCGGCGGGGACCCATCGCATTCACTTTGCCGCCCAAGCCGAAAACGGCCAGGTTCTTCCGAGCGGTGTCTACCTCTGCAGGGTAGAGACAGATTTCGGTAGGTGGTTCCTGAAGTTCACTCTTCTCCGGTAATCTGCAACGCCTTCCCCCGAAAGAAGGCTGAGGACCCAGGGAGTGGAAGGAGGCGAACAGATAATAGAAAACTCGATCTTGACATTGTTTGGCTGCCCGATTATTTTTCGGCTACCAGGAGGATCCCTCCGCAGCCGTGATACGTAGCAGCCGCGGAGCTCGCTGTGCGCGTACGGGCACTGAGATGGCTCGTGGGATCAGGGGGGATATTGAGCCTGATCGTCTGGGCTGGGACGGCGAACCCGGCACGGATAGGGGAAGCGGGGAGTGAGGGGTATATCTATGTGAACCCAGAAGCATCCAGTTCGATGCGGTACTTCTGGGTTTTTCGCCCCTTGCAGGAAAGGCTTCTGACCGAGGCCGAGCGAGTCCTGGCGGGCGACAGCACCGTGTGGTACGTGGTGCTGCGACACCACCGCCAAGCTCTCCTCAGCGGGTGTATCCCTCCTCCTTGGCTGGTCTTTTGGGACTCGGTTTGGTCAGCCCGTGGCAAAACGTTTTCTGTGCTACGGAAGGTCGACGGAGCCCCATGGGACTCCTGCCGGGGCATTCCGTACGAGCTCAGGCTGGACCAGGTGGATACCCTGGTGGCCTATCTCGGCTTTCCAGCCGGGGAGCTGACCAGAAGCGCACAAGGGGAGTCGCTGAACCTTCTTGCTCACGTCGAGCTGAAAACGGCTATGCGGGGAACGCTCGGGGGCAATAACTTCCCTTCGCAGCTTCGAGCTACCTCACCGGGTGACCCCACATGTCCCCAGCTGTATCGATTGCGCTTCGACCTCGAGCCCCCTGTGCTGGTGCACGACTCGACGCGCTTGTCTGCCGTAGGGGGGAACATTTGCGCGTACGGCTGGGAACCCCAGCGACGGACGTTTTACGCTCCGTATGATGCAGCGGCGGTGCGGGCCAGCTTCGTCGTCGACGACAGAATCTGCCGGGCAGTGGATAGCGTGGCCGTCGTCCGTGAAGGCCTTTCCGTCCGTCTCGGTTTACCGCCCTCCGGGTATTGGTCCACTCCAGCGCGATTGCTTGCCAACCTTACCCTTCCCGAAGCAAATGGCGAGTATGCTTACCGGGTAGCCGTTCGCGATACGGCCCTTGCCGCAGACCCCTACGATCCCGCAGCTGGCCGAATCCGCTACCGGCGCGACGGAAACTGGCGCAACGTGCCCGGAACCGCAGATTTCCGCCTCGTTGTGGATCGTGCGGCTGCTGAGCGCAGCCTGACGATTTTCCGTCTGCACGATCCAGATACGGGGGATCCGGGGGTAACGGATAATCGCGATAGGCTCCGGGCCACTGTTCAATTTGCCCGCCTCTGGAGCCCCAACGACTGGGCAATACGGGGAATCTGGAAAGTAGCGGTTCTGGAGGGAAGGCGGGGACCGGAGAGTTTTGCCTGCGCTACCGGCATTTGGGCCAGGGCCTGGGAGGTGCCGAAGGCGGTTCTTACCGAGGGGCTAACGTTTCAATGGGATGTAACCCTATCTGGCGTCTACCAGCCCGGGGAAGCAATTCTCGTCACCGCAGCGTTCCTCGATTCCAGCGGTATCGTCTCGGACACGGTGACAGCGCGCATCCTTTTCAAGGGGCCGGTCCACCTGGCCTTCTCCCTGGAAGACCCGACGCCTCAATCGTGTCAGGACTCTCAAAGTTGGACGAATGATCGGGATTCCCTCCGGGTCCGGCTCGTCCTTGAGGCCACGGATGCGCAGCGGATTGACAGCATCCTCGTGCGTTACAACTGGACAAGCCTCACCTGGGGCAAGCGTTTCCCCCAGGGCCTGCCCCACCAGTTCCTGATCCCCGTGAAGGGGATTCCTTCGGAATGCCAGGCGGGTTCTGTCCTGATCGAAGCACTGGAGACAGAGACTGGCGCGCGGACGACTGCCTCCGATTCCATCCGCTTCGACTTCACTCAGCCTGCAATCCTTGAGCCCTTCCTCAGACTCCTGGGCACGCAGGCCGAAGGAGCCGATCGCTCGCTCTCCTGTGAGCCCTTCCCTGGCTGGACAGCCGGACGTGACGTAGTCGCCAGTGTGGGCATGGAGGGGTTTGTTGACAACTGCCAGCCTTCTCCGGTCCGTCTGGCCATCTCCGGAGATCTACGGCGCACGATCGACACGTGCGCGGCCCAGAGCGACTCGCTTGTCCTGTCGCTGCTTGGTTCCGCTGGTCCCAAGACTCTATGGGCCTACGGAATGGATGCGGCGGGGAACTGGCCTAGCCTGGGGGATAGCGATCTAATAGTCTATGACCCGATCCCCGTGGACAGTGCACGCGTAACCCTTCTTCTGTATCGGACGGACCGCCTGAACGCTCGAGTTGTGCTTGCCGACCGTTGGGCCCCGGACAATTGGGCCATTAGGGGGGCATGGAAGGTCGCCTTTCGGCTGGGCGTCGCTTCGAGGGGTTCATTTGCCTGCACCACAGGTATCTGGGGAGATCGCACGGTCGCTTTCGAGCTACCGGTCCAGGCTTTAGTAGTGGGTGCCCCCCTCGAATATCCACTTCCACCGGAGTTCGACACAGGTAAGGACACGATCTGGGTGACGGCTGCCTTTCTGGACAGCAGCGGCGTGATCTCAGGCACCGTAAGGGCTTCTTTCCTCCAGCTTCCCTTCAGCTTCGAGGTCGCTGATCCTACGCCCGCGCCGTGTCAGGACAGATACGCCTGGACGAACGACCGGGATGCCATCCTTCTGCAGGTGAGAAAAGAGCTGACGAACCAGCGTCGGATCGATAGCCTGGCGGTGCGCTTCGACTGGACGGATACGGTCGTCTCGTGGACAGGTGTGGGATTGCCGGATTCGCTGCTGGTTCCGTTGCCCTCGGTGCCGGAGGGGGATTGTGGGGTTCATTGGATTACGGCGGAGGCATGGGAGAGGGCGACCGGTGCGCGCAGTAGTCTATCGAGGGGGATTCGGTTTGACTTCGAGCCGCCTGCGCTCGGGGAGGATTTCCTGACGGTGGGCGGGACGAGGAAGGACTCCCTGGATTGCTGGCCAGTAGCCAGTTGGACAGCGGCACCGCAGGTTTCGGTAGAATTACGGCCTGGGGAGTACGGAGACAACTGTTCCGGGACTGCGGCAAGGGTGCGCCTAGGGCTGGGGGGAATCGTCGTGGTAGATACGTGTGCATCGGGAATGGCCGCCACAGTCTATGTCGGCGACGGCCCGGGCGCGCGGGTGCTGGAGGCTTCCGCCTGGGACCTTGCAGGCAACCGGGCCGCAGCGGACGAGCCCGACACCGTGGTGTTTGATCCGGTGGCGGCCGATACGGGGGCGATCCGCCTGTCCCTCGCGGATCTGGACGGGGGGAGCGTGTGGGTCACGGACGATGCCGGAGCGGTTCGAGTCCAGCTGGTGTTCCTGGAACGGTGGGCTCCTGAGAACTGGGCGATGCGGGGGCTGTGGAAGGTTGGTTTCAGCGAGGGAAAGCTGGCGAGAGAGGCGTTTGCGTGCTCCGCATTCGATTGGGGGGATTCGTCGCAGGCGCACGTTTTGCCGCTGCCCGCTTACGAGGGAGGGGTCTGCAATTGGGTCTTACCCCTGAGGGGCCAGTACACTTCAGGGGATACGATCTGGGTGACGGCTGCTTTTCTGGATTCGAGCGGGGTGATTTCAGAGGTTAAGCGAGGACGAATCATTTACTCACCCCTTCTGTTCTCTTTCCAGCTCGGAGATCCCACCCCCACCGACTGCCAGGACCGACACGCGTGGACAAACGACCCGGACGCCATCCTTATCCAGGTGGACAAGGCCCGAACGAACCAAGGTCGGATCGACAGCCTGGCGGTTCACTTCGACTGGACGGACTCGGTGGTTTCCTGGGTGGGGGCAGGGTTGCCCGACTCGCTGCTGATCTCCTTGCCATCGGTTCCGGAGAGGGATTGCGGAGTCCATTGGATCACAGTGGAGGCATGGGAGAGAGGGACAAGAGCACGCAGCAGCGTGGCAAGGGGGATCCGGTTCGACCTCGAGGCACCGGCGCTCGAAGAGGGCTTTTTGGTGGTGCGTGGGAGCAGGTACGATAGCGTCAGCTGCTGGCCCGTCACAGGATGGACAGCTACGCCCGAGGTAGAGGCTGTGGTCGGAGCAAGGGGTTTTGCGGACAACTGCTCCGAAGCCCCGAATAGGACACGCCTGGAGCTGGAGGGGGTAGCCCTCTTTGATACCTGTGCGGGTGAGTTAGCAAGACCGATACGGGTAGGTGAGGAGCCCGGTGTTAGGGTCTTGTCGGCGTCCGCCTCGGATCGAGCAGGGAATTGGGCACGGGTCGCTGAGACCGATACGGTGATCTTCGATCCGATTCCCGTGGACACGGCCCAGGTCCGCTTTTGGCTCACGGACGTGGACGGAGTAAGTACGCAGGTGACCGATAATCGGGACGCCGTACGAGCTCGGATTGCTTTGCTGGCTCCGTGGTCTACCGCCAACTGGTCCGTGCGGGGAGCGTGGAAAATCGCCTTCCGAGAGGGGAAGGGTGAGCGGCTGGATTTTGCCTGCTCCGTATTCGACTGGGAGGACACACTGCATGCCCACGCCCTTCCCGCCCATGCCTATGAGGGGGAGGAATGTGCCTGGGTCCTGCCTTTGCGCGGTGGGTACGCCCCCGGCGATACTATCTGGCTAACGGCGGCATTTCTGGATTCCAGTGGCGTTGTCTCCGAGGTCCGGACCGCAGCGATCGTGTACCTGCCGCTTGAATTCTCGTTCCGGCTGGCTGACCCCACGCCGGAAACCTGCCAGGATCGTTGGGAATTCACGAACGACCGCGATAAGGTACGTCTATTCCTGCTTGCCCCGGAAAGAGACCGGGGTAGGATTGACAGCCTTTCGATCCGCTTTGGCTGGGATGGCAGTCAAGCTCTGACCTTCCAGGACCGCTTGCCGGATTCATTGGATATTGAGCTACCCTCGCCGCCCCCAGAATGTGGGCCAGCCGTGATCCGGATCGAGGCGTGGGAGAGATCGACTCGGGCCGTCGTCGCCAGCCTGGATTCAATTCGCTTTGACTTCTCCCCGCCCCGTTTGACGTCTGACTTTCTGCGGCTTACGGGGAGCAAGGGTTCCGGAGCCGCCTGTGATCCTCTACCCGGGTGGACAGCCACTGATCTCGTGGAGGCGTCCCTTGGGCTGGCCGGATTCACAGACAACTGCACCGCGGTTCCGGTAAGGCTGCAGCTTGGCGGCTCGATTTCCCAGACGGTCGATACGTGCTCGGCGGACCTCGCCCTGGGGGTGCGGCTGACAATCGGTCCCGGCGTGGCATGGGTCATGGCCACTGCGATGGACGGGGCAGGCAACTGGGCAGCTGCAGCTGATCGCGATTCAATCGTTTACGATCCAGTGCCTGCAGATAGCACCGTCCTGGTCTCCCTCCACCTGATTGATCCCGACAGCGCCTGCGGGGTGGCCATCGGTGCGAGAACAGACGACAGCAGCTCGGTCCGAGTGTGCCTGCACCTCAGGGCCTGGGACGGGGCGAGCTGGGCTCTACGCGGCCTACGCGATGCGATCGGCGTAGAGGGAAGGGTGGCCCAGGCCGACTGCGGGACCTTTACGGTTTCCACCCCCAAGCCGGTGGTGTTTGGGCAGCCCATCGGTTTCGATGTGGCCCTTTCGGGTCACTACGATCCCGGAGATACCATCTGGGTATCGGTCTTCTTGCGAGATAGTTCGGGAGTTATCAGCCAGCCGTTCTATGCCGGAATCCCGTATCTGCCCTACCCCTCTGTGGCGATCAGGGTGTGGGACGACGACGATCCTGGCGATGAGACCTACGTGGACGAGTCAGTCGCCGTCCGGGTTGACTGGGCCCGTGTTCCGAAGACCTCAGTTGCTGGCTTACAGGTGGTGCACCGTTGCCCAGCCGGCGACCTCGAGACGTTGCTGGACACCACCGTAACGACCTCCGGAAGTCTTGAACGCCGCTTCCGTATCAGCGTCCAGCCCAATGCCTGCTACGACGACTCCCTGACGGCAATTCTCCTGGTGGGGCAGGACGTGGCCACCGATCGGGCAAGATTCTGCATTGACTTGGTGCCCCCGCGCATAACCTCGTTCTGTGTCGTGGGCAGCTCTGGGTCAGAGCAATGCCTGGAGCAGACCACGGTGGGCGGGGTGTACGCGCGCGTAACGGCTGAGGATGCTGGCTGTGGCGCTCTCAAGGGGCTTGTCGTCTATTACCAGCACTCCACAGCTTCGGGTCCGCCGGACAGCGCGCTGGCCGGTATCGTACCCTGTGCCGGATCAAAGGCCGAGGTATGGGTGCCGGTGAACCTGCCGACGAATCAGACCGGCTGGTGGCGACTCTGGGCCCGAGCCATGGACTGCCAAGAGCAGCCTGCAGTGTCGGACGTCGTGCAAGTCGACTACCGGCCAGAGGGGCGAGCCGCATTCTGCTATCCCAATCCCTATCGACCACGGATCGACCCGCGCGTTTGCTTTAGTGTGTACAGTGAGTCGGCCGGTCCGGGTGAGGTGGCTATCTGGGACGCGTTCGGCTTCCTCGTGAAGAGGTGGACAGTGAGCCATTTCAAAGTGGGCGTCAACGACGGGTGCGACGGGATCGAGGGGCTCACCTGGGACGGCCGTAACGGAGCGAACGAGTTGGTCTCCAGCGGTGGCTACATCTGTCGCGTCCGAACCCCTGATGGCAGAGAGCACACCATCAAAGTAGGCATCCTGAGGTAGCTCGGTGCGGATCTGCTGGCCAAGAAGAATCGCCGCCCCCATCCGGGTCCTGGGTACGATGGGATTATTTGTGTCAGGCCTTGTGTTGTGGCCGCTTCCCGGGCTGGCCCAGTACGGGGGTTACGGCGCCGAATTCCTCCGCTATGGGGTAGGAGGAAGAGCCCTCGGGCTGGGTGGAGCTTTCACAGGAGTTGCCGACGATGCCAGCGCGATCTTCTACAATCCCGCCGGCCTTCTGCAGATGGATCGGCTTACCCTGAGCTACATGACCTCGAACCTTTACCTCGGCGCCCGTTACCAGTTCGGTGCCATTGCCTACCCCTTCTACACGGGTCTTCGTTGGTTGGAGAAAGTGGTTGTGGGCGCAGGGTACGTCCAGTTCGGTATGGAAGGCTTCGAACTGCGGGAGGGTGGCACCCACCGGCTTCTGGGATCCTTCGCCGATCGGCAGCAGGCCTTTGTCTTCCCAGTAGGTTTCGACTGGGCATCGTGGTACGGACGCTTTGCCTTCGCCGGAGAAGTGAATGTACTTGGCCACGAGTTGGCCGGCTACAGCGATCAGGGATGGGGATTTGGCTTCTCCGCCCTCGTGCAACTTTACGACTTGCCGCGCTTCCTGTGGGGGTTGGAGAGACTCCGCCTCCCTCTCCTCGGTGAGCCCTTCAGTCTCGAGAACATGTTGAAATGGCGCTTCGGGTTCATGTATCGTGAGCTGCCGGCGCTCACCCTGTTCCAGGAGAGGGAAGATTTGCCTGAGGCGTTCCGGATCGGGGTAAGCTACGTAACGCCGTTCTGGAATTCGCGGTTCTGGCTTCTTGGAAGCTGGGACCGCGTGGCCATGGGGGCGGGGGGAGCTCGATCGGTGGTGGCGGGCGAATTGGGATCGACCCTTGTCGATGAGATTTCCTTGCGAGCGCGCTTCGGCTATCGCCTTGGTGAGCGCTGGCAGGGGCAACGCCTCGTGTGGGGAGCAGGTCTCAGCTGGGTCGGATTTAGCTGGGGCGGAAGAGGAATTGGTCCTGTGCGCGGCTCACTCTCCATTGACTTTGTGCGTCAGAGCCACGCGGAGCTGGGCTCGACGGGCGGCTTCTATTTGAGCCTCCAGCTGGTGGGCGGTCGCGAAGATGTGGTCTACAGCGACGTCCTCTCGTCGCGAGAGCCGGGACGCTTGTGGCGCACTCTCAGCTGGCATCCCCGTGACCCGCGCAGGATCGGACTCCACGCCGAACGGGAAAGGGTCGACGATCTCTATCGGGATGGATCGATCACAGGTCGCGGCACGGGGGTGGCGGAGATCCTGCGGTCTCGCTACGATAGCCTCCGGACTCTTTCCCAGTCCGAACGCGACAGTCTCCAGCCGTCACCCCTGAGCCCGCAAGCGGTCGCGCCATTATCTCCGCAGGTACCGGGGGATACCCTGAAGCTATCCCATACCACCGAGCGTTTGGACGATTTTCTCCTTGGCTTCGGCCGTTTGATCAATCGGGCATTGCGCGCGCTGACCGCTTATCGCAACTCGTTGGGGAGAGATACAGCGCTAATACGGGACGCCCTGAAGCAATTTGAGGCTCGCCGGGAGAAGCTTGCCAAATGCTACAATGCCTTGGCGCTGCGCTGCTATCTGGACCTATGTGTGGTGGCAGATCCCGAGCTGGGTCTGCGCGTGCTTAAGGAGATTGTTCCACAGAACAAGTGCTTTCCTTCGCGGGACTCAGTCTTCTTTGCCGCGCTTCTGGGCGATGAGGCGGCCCTCCGGCGATACGTGGCAGAGGCCCGTGGAGACACACTGGCTTATGTTCTGTTGCTGCTCGGCATGGCCCGTCAAGATAGCCAGGCTTTGGCCGAGGCGGCGGAGAAGGGCCGCGCTTTTGCCTTCAGTACCCTGCCAATGGCTCCCCTCCTGGCCGACGGCACAGTGGCCGACGACGCCCTCCTGCTCCTGGCCGCCCGAGAGAACAGCTCCGACGAACGCAAGCGTCGACTGGTCGAGCTCTTGGTGGAATTCCCCGGTAGTGATGCTGCACTAATCGCCTCTGGTTTGGACGCATTGTCCACTCAGGGACGGCCGGGGGACGTTCAACAATACTACAGAGACAAGCGCCCGCCGGAGCCCTGGGGCGTAATCGACGGAGGTAGGGTATTGGTGGAAGGGCTCACATCGAGGAAGGAGGTCTTGCCATGAAGAGACTTCTACCTGCGGGGATGGCATTTGCCTGGTTAGTCTTCTTTGGCTCGGAAGCAGGGGGGGCGGTGGAGTACAAGTACTTTCGAATCGACGCGGATCGGTGCCCACAGCTGCGCGTGCTGGACTTTGAAGAGCTCTTGCAGGCGACAGGCAACGTTGGAGGGAGGGTTGTAGTCCGATCGTACATCGACACAACGGGCACCGTTTATCGGACGGATGTGGTCACGAGCGCGGAGCGTAGCGGGCCCGACGCCTTCTGGACCCTGGTGCAGGATGTCCTCCGGACCTGGTGCTATTCGCAGGGGGCTTTGAGCGCGGATAGCTACCTGGACTATCTCGTGGTTGTGAATCCGCAGGATGCAGGGGGCGGAGGACGTGTGGAGATTGGGGCAAACGGCTTACGCCTGCGGCGAGCGAATAACGTGCAATGGACTCTGAATCTAAGCCGGCCTTCCGATTTGGCCAGGGTGGTCAATATCGGCCAGGGCGACATCTTCTTGCGTGAAGTCCCCACCAGCATCATTGGACAGAAGACCGCGGGCTTCATGGGCTGGATCCCCGTCGTTTGGCGGCAACTGGGACTGGGCTTCCAGATCATGTTCGTATTTCTGGCGGTCGCCCTCGCGGCCGCTCTGGTCGGTGTGGGAGCTCAGGGGAATCGCTCGTGGCTGAGTGAGCCCGTCCCTTGGATCAGACTTCCCCTCTATGCGGTGAAGGGGCTGATCGGCTCCGTGAAACGTTGTTTCGCACGCAGGAAATCGGACGCGGCGAACTCCCCGGGACTCACAGGTCTTCATCCGATCGACAGGAGTAGTCCCCAGGCGCTTCGGATCCGCACGCTGTGGGAGTGGGTCATACATCGCTCTCACCTGGAGAGCAGCTACCTGCCGCCATTAGGTCAAGACACAATTGACATCCTTCGCGACCTTATCGGACTGGCCGAGAGGGTGATTGCGGGCCAAGCTTCCACCGAAGATCTTGAACGGGCGATCAAGGGATCAGGGTTGGTTGGGGCTGGAGGTCCCGCGGATGCGCAACAACCATCGATTGTGACGGAGAATGACATCTACGTGCCTGGAACGGCTACTTTGCGCCCGGTGAAGGAGATCAAGAAGTTGCTCGAGGAGCTCGAGGAGTGGGCAAAGCTGTACCGGGACTTCTGCAACCGACCCTCCGCGCTGAATGCCGCGGACAAGGGCACGCTGCATGATTTGACATGGGAGCACTGGTGTTCGCCTGCGTTGGAGGAAGCCCTGGCTCTGGCCCAGAACAGCGCGCGGGCCGGCGTAGACGTTTTCCGGATCTTCGAGGCGGGTCTCCTGAATCATCGAGCGAACCGCAACAATTGGTGGACCTCACAGGAGGTCGACCGTGCGGTGGACCGGGTGTTGGGTGAAATCCTGGATGCCCGCAGATCAACGCTGGACGCCCTGTGGGCGGTCGGGGCCATTGCTCCTCTTGTCGGGCTTTTCGGAACGGTGTGGGGTATCAGCCGCGCGTTTGCCAAAGTGCAGGCCATCAGAGAGCTCGAATTGCGGATCGCCAAGCTCGCGGGCGACATCAACGTGGCCCTGTCCACCACGATCGTGGGACTGATCCTGGCGATCATTTCGTTCCTGGCCTACTACTGGCTGCGGGATCGAATTGAGAGGAAGGCGGCTGAGGTCGCAGACTACTTCACCGCCATCACGAACCAGCTCTGACCACGCAAGGAAGCCTGCCTTCGGGCCCTGGCTTGTACAGGGAGGCCATACCATGGGTGCCTATGCGAGATATCGCATCGCGGGGACGGCCGTTTGCGGGTGCGCCATGCTTGCCCTGGTTACCGTGGCCGGAGCCCAAGTCCCGGAAGCCAGAGCGGTTCACGAAGTGATCGTCCACGTTGCGTCTCCCTACCTCAGCCCGGACGGCCGGTACCTGGTGTTCAGCAGTCGGGCCTGGCAGGTGTCCAACCGGGCTGAGCTCGAAAGTGGGCGCGCACTGGAGCTCGAATATGAGGACCTCGTGGGGACTGGGGTCTCCCTTGGGTTGCGCTACACGGTCAGGGCGGGTGAAAGGATCATCGCCAGCGGCTTGACCAAGGCGGGGGAGCAGGATACCGTCTGGCTCCCGGCGAAGATCGGTTGGAAGGTTCCTATCCGTATCGACCTTGTCGCTGCGGAGGAAGGCTGGACGGACGTTACCGCCCAGATCAACCAGCTCCTCCGGTACGAGGAAGGTAAAGGCTTTGGGACTGCCACTGTGCAGTTAGTGAAGCGGTGGCGTCCGCTGGACTGGATGTACCTCGACACCCTCGTGGAATGGTTCGCGGCAAGTCTTTCACGCGGCGGCCTCATCTCTTGGATCTTGCTCTTGTTGATCTTTCCCTACGGGCTTGCCTTAGCAATCTATCACCTCGTGCGCTTGTATCTGAGCCCCTTTTGGTCTATGAATCGGATCCGGAGTCACCCGAACGTCCCCTTCCGCGCAGGCCACTGCGCAGTAGATGAACTTGTGGCAAGGATGCCCGCTCAGTTTCAGGCGTTGCTGGACCAAGAAGCTCCACAGCAGCTGCCTCTGACGAGCATGAGGGCCTTTTGGCGCATCTGGAATTCGAGGGAGCGGGACCTGTGGGATCGGATGCGGGGCGTGGTTCCGCACAGCCCGCGGGGCCGAGACTCGCGCATCCAAGCGGCTTTCCTGTCCATGGATTTCATCTGGGGACTGGGCGTTCTTGCGCCCCTGTTTGGGTTGCTCGGGACGGTTATGGGAATGAGCCTGGCCTTTGGGGAGGCGAATACGGGGGTCGTTACATTAGGCAGCCTTACGCAGGTGGAGGGAGGAGGGGCTGCTTCGCAATCCCGGATGATCGAGGTAATAGCGAAGCTTGGAGGAGGCATCAACGAAGCGCTCTATACGACGGTCGACGGCCTGATCGTGGGCATTAGCCTGATGCTACTGTACTACATCTGCGAGCGGCGCGTACGGCATATTGGCTCCGAGCTCGCTACAGTCAGTAATGCCATTTGGAACCCGGTTCTGCGACAGGTGAGGGTTACCCAATGATGCAGCAAAACCGTTCCTATGAACAGAGAGAGCCGGAGAAGACACCCCTTGTGGACATGGTGTTTCTCCTGTTGATTTTCTTCTTTGTCGCCCTGAGCGAGCGAGCCAGTATCGGCCAATGGATGGGCTCTGGCGACATCAGGCAGGACCTGCCGTCGGCAAAGGATTTGGGCCCTGTTGGTACCGAGCACGAGGTCGTGCTCGAAGTCCTGGACCCGAGCAACCCGCGGAACATTAGCGCCCTCAGGGCTGTGAGGCAGAAGCTTTTGTCCTGCAGTCCTTCCTGCCCAGTACCCGCTGTTCCGGAGGTAGAAGCCGGATTCTGGATCGTGACTACGCCTA
>JAPDPT010000068.1 GCA_034506315.1 candidate division KSB1 bacterium
TGACGCGCGATCTGGAACGCTTCCATTTCAACACTGCCATTAGCCGCATTATGGAGTTCGTCAACGAGATCAGCAACTACCGGCAGTCTGTTCCGGTGGCCGAGCAGAACGCGGAGGTACTGCGCGACGCGGTGCGCACTCTCGTGTTACTCCTGGCGCCGTTTGCTCCCCACCTCGGCGAGGAGCTGTGGGAACGGATTGGGGAAATGCCTTCCGTGTTCAACCATCCATGGCCTGAGTACGATGAGAGCGTCCTGGCCGCGGCAAAGATCCAACTGGCTGTACAAATCAACGGCAAGGTGCGGGCCACTATCGAAGTGGAGGCGGAGTCGGACGACGGGCAGGTGGTGGAGGCCGCTCTGCGGGATGAGCGCGTCCGGCGATATCTCGAAGGAAAGCAGGTGGTCCGGACCCTTGTCGTTCCGAAGCGCCTCGTAAGCATTGTCGCCCATTAGTCTCAGGGCCGAAGGCGGCTCCTCGCTAACCCCGTTTCGAGAGAGGCGGTCGTGGAAGTCGATGCACGGCCGTCTTCTGTTTTTGGGGCGACCCGGAAACGCGGGAGCACGAATGCAGGCGATCCGGAAGAAAAAGAACAGCCGGAAGCGGGGAAGGGTTTGCGTTTGGGGTGGGGATTCGTAACTTTAGGGAGGAAACCCGACGAACCTTTCGCACAGGTACTACGGGAACGGAGGCGGATGTGAAACTCGGCATCGTGTCGGATGAAATCGTTCCGGACTTTGCAGAGGCGGTCTGGCACGGGAAACGATGGGGAATCTTCGATTACGAAATCCGGGTGCTCCGGACGGGTCGCATTCCCAACATCGAGCGGGACGAGTTCCGCTCGGTGCTTCGTACGGTAGAGCGCGAGGGAGTGCGTGTGAGTGCCCTTTCACCCGGTGTATTCAAGATTCCTCTCCGGGAGACGGAGCGGGTGGAAAAAGAGATCCGTGAGGTGCTTCCGGAAACGTTCCGCCTTGCGGAGCAACTGGGAACGAGACTCGTGATCGTGTTCGGATTCGAAAATTACCCCGGCGAGCCTGCCGAGCATCGGGACCGTGTGGTAGAGATTTTTGGACGGGTAGCACGGATGGCCCAGGAGCACGGCTTTACCATCGCCGTGGAGAACGAACCGAACCACTGGTGCGACACGGCCACGCGCACGGCATCCATTCTCCGAGACGTGAATTCCCCGTACCTGCGTTCCAACTGGGACCTCGGCAATTGCTTCTGTTCGGGAGAAACTCCTTACCCCGACGGGTGGCTGGCGATCCGGGACTTCGTCGTCAACGTCCACATTAAGGATTACCGGCGCAAGGATGGGGCCTGCGAGTGCGTGCTCGTGGGCGACGGGGAGATCGATTACGAGGGTCAGCTGCGCGCTCTGCGGCAGGAACGGCCCCTCCACCACGTCACCCTGGAAACCCACCTGACGCCTTTTCTCCAGAGCAGCCGAATCTGCGCCCACCGCTTGCAGACCATGCTACGGAGAATACGATGAACGCTGCGATACGTGCGGCTCTCATTGGAGTCGGTGGATACGGGCGTGTCCTTTTGCGTGCCAGCCGTCAGGTACCCGGGTTTGCCATCGTGAAGGCGTACTACTACCACCCGGAACGCGTTCGGGAAATTGAGAAGCAGCTGGGAATTCCGGTCACGGCCTCCTTCGAGGAGATTTTGGAGGACCCCTCGATTCAGGCTCTGGTCATCGCTACGCCGAACGATCAGCACCTACCGCAGGCCAAAGCAGGGCTTGAACACGGCAAGGCGGTCTTTGTAGATAAGCCGATCACGAATTACGTGTCGGAGGCGGTGGAGCTTATCCGGTGCGAGCAGAAGACGGGCCAGCTGCTGATGGTAGGTCACAACTATCGGCGGATGCCGGCGGTCCGCGCGTGCGAGCGAGCCATTCGGGAGGGACGGATCGGCGAGCTGGTCAGCGTGGAGGGCAACTTTTCCCGCGGCGGTGCCTACGAGGTCACCGCCTCCAGCTGGCGGCGCCAAGATCGATGCCCTACCGGGCCAATGATCCAGCTTGGGATCCATCTCATCGATGCCATCCTGAACTGGTGTGGCACCCCCCTGCGCGTGGCCGGCGCGATGGAAAAGCTGTACCGCGAAGGCCAGAACGTTGACAACACCGCCTGCCTAATCGAATTCTCCTCCGGCCGGCTGGCAACCGTGCAGTCCAATTACCTGGGTCCGTTTTGGGGTCTTCTGAGAGCCTACGGCACGCGAGGAATCGTGGAGACTGACTCCTTGTCCACGGTGCTCTACACAGAGTCCGGCGGCAAGGAAATCCTCTACCAGGGTTTCTCGTCCTTTGACCTCGAGCGGGACATTTCCCTCAAGGAGCAGTTTGAGGAGTTCGCGCGGTTGATCCAGGACGGAGGGCACCCGGAGACGGACTCCGTTTCCTCCATGTTGGCCCTCGCCGTCGTCAATGCCATGGAAATTTCCGCGGAAGAAAAGCGGTTTGTGTCCATTTCCGAGCTAATCCCAACGGATCTCTTGCCGGAGAGTACCGAACGAGTTACCGTCACGGCTCCCAAATGAGGGCAAGGGCTTCGCGAGTCTGGGTGAGGGCCGCTCTTGTTGTTGCGGCGGCCGCGAGCAGCCAGGGGTGGGCTCAGTCCCGGCCGGTCGGTCCCGTAGGCTGGGTGGAGATTCTGCGATTCCCCCTGAGCGACAGCACCAGCCTCGTGGAGGTCCATTACGCGGTGGAACGGAGCTCCCTCCGGTTTCGGGACGAAGGGATCTACCGAGTGGCGTTTGCCACGATCGAAACCGCGATCTCCCGGGAAGATTCGGTGCTGCTTCGTTCCCGAATCGAGCTTCGGGACACGGTAAGCTCCACGGTGCAGGTGAAAGGAGGCCAGAAACTTCTCGAGCTGCGGCGGTACCGATTCCAGCCCGGCCGCTACGCGTTCAGAACGTCTCTCCGCGATGAGTATTCTGGGCTCGTGCGCCTCTTCCAGGACACCCTCGAGGTCCGGGGCCGACTGCGTGGGCAGCTGGATTGCTCGGACTTGATCCTCGCTTCAAAGCTGACTCCCTCGCCAGAGCCCACGTCGGCGTACTGGCGAAACGGCCTGGAGGCCGTTCCCAATGCGTCGCGGATCTTCGGTTCAGGACTCGAGGAGCTCGCTTTTTACGCCGAGGTGTACGGTTTACGATTAGATCCGCAGGGCCAGGCTTGTTACTCGATGGAGGTGAGCCTGCGCGACGAGGTTGGGCGGACACCGGTGCATTACGTCGGCTCCCCTCGCCGCGTTCCGGGGTCTGCTTGCGCCATACACGGACGCATTGATCTGCACGAGGTCGAGAGAGGTGCCTATCTTCTAAGGCTCACCGTTCGGGATTGCACCTCAGGGGATAGCGTGCAAGTTTCACGGCACCTGTTTATTGCCCGACCCGGTCTCACGGCAAGTGCGTCGGGTACCGGGACGGGTGAGGCCACCGCATTGGGCTGGGAATATGTGGGGCTGGGGGAAAAGCAGCTCGACTCGCTCTTTTCCACGGTCGAATACATCGCAAGTGTGGATGAGCGGAACGTCTTCCCCAAGCTCGATGTCGAAAGCAAGCGCCGCTTCCTGGCTGAATTCTGGAAGCGGAGAGACCCCGACCCCGGCACGCCGGAGAATGAGGCTCGGACGGATTACCTGCGCCGTCTGGAGTACGCCAACGCCCATTTCGGCTATGCGCGACGACCGGGGTGGAGGTCGGATCGCGGCAGGATCCTTCTCCAGTACGGCTGGCCCGACCACGTGGACCGGCAGGTCGGGGAAATGATCGAGAATCCGTACGAGATCTGGAGCTACGAGAAGGTCCAGGGCGGGGTGATCTTCGTTTTTGTGGATCGGCGGCGGGTCAACGAATACGAACTGGTCCATTCGACCGCCGTCGGGGAGATCAAGAACGAGAACTGGTCGGAGTTTCTGTACCACTGAGGGAGACCAGATTCAAGGAGGTTGTGGAGATGGGACTGCTCCAGGAACTGGCAGAGGCCATCATCAACGGAAAGGCGCCTATCGCTGAAGAGCTGACGAGGAGAGCTCTCGAGGAAGGAATCGAGCCTGCGCGTGTGCTCAACGAGGGGCTGATCGCAGGGATGAACGTGGTGGGTGAGAAGTTCCGTAACAACGAATTTTACGTCCCGGAAGTCCTTATCGCGGCGCGAGCCATGAAAGCCGGGATGGCCGTCCTGCGCCCGCGGCTGGCGGAGACGGGAGTGAAGCCCGTGGCCAAGTTTGTCATTGGGACCGTGAAGGGGGACCTACACGACATCGGGAAGAACTTGGTCGCCATGATGATGGAGGGTGCGGGTTTTGAGGTGATCGACCTCGGTGTGGACGTTGCGCCGGAGAAATTTCTCGAGGTGGTGGAGAAGACACAGCCGCAGGTTGTGGGTCTTTCGGCGCTGCTGACCACCACCATGTTGAACATGCGGGGCGTGATCGAGGCTCTGGATCGCGCTGGCCACCGCAAGCGCGTCAAGGTCATTGTCGGGGGAGCGCCGGTTACACAATCCTTTGCGGACGAGATCGGCGCCGACGGGTATGCCCCGGATGCCGCATCGGCCGTCGATAAGGTGAAGGAGATGCTGAACCTGAATTGACTGGGCCGTACAGGGAAGGTCCGACATCGTGTGCCAGCCGATGTAAGAAGAATTGGGCAGGGAGCAGAGATGCTGACTTTTTTTTGAGAATTTGTAGAAAGTTCTTGACATGTTGAACGGGCCGTTGTAGATTTGGGCGAGCCTGTTGTAAGGGTTAAGGCGAGACCCGAGGCCGAGGAGGCACCGTGAAAAAGCAGCAGGCAGTGGGCTGCACGGGCTTCTCGATTATCAAGACAACAGGTCGACCGCGATCCAGGCGGTGCGGAAGCGGACTCGAAAGTCGGGTTCGCTTTTTTATTTCTGTCGGCTGGATGGATATCTGATCGCGGGAAAGGAGGTGATGCGGCGGTTACCCTGGCGTGGCGAGCAAGAGGGATGGTGTTGACCTGATAAGAGGAGGGTGGAAATGCGGACAAGCTTTCATCGGAAGCGCTGGGTTGCGGCAGTCGTGGTCTTGCTCGCCGTAGCTCTGATGGCGGGCGGTGTCCTGGCCCAAACCCGCGGCAAGATCGCTGGGAGCGTCAGGGATGCCAGGACAGGCGAGCCGCTTCCCGGGGTGAACGTCGTGCTGGTGGGCACGATGATGGGGGCCAGTACCGATGAGAACGGGCGGTACTTTATCATCAACGTGCCGCCTGGGACCTACTCCTTGCAGGCTTCCTTTATCGGCTACCGCGCCGTCACCAAGACCGACGTGCGCGTCCAGGTGGACCTCACCACCGAGGTAAACTTCGCCCTCGAGCCAACGGTGATCGAAGGCGAGGCGGTGACGGTGGTCGCCGAACGTCCCTTGGTCGAAAAGACCCTCACGCACAGCAAGACAACCGTCGGGGTGGAAGAATTGAACAATACCCTGCCGGTTTCGGGCGTGGTGGATATTATTGAAACTTCGGCCAGCACCTTCCGCGGCTATGTCCGCGGCGGCCAGAAGTACGAGACCAAGTACGTTGTGGACGGCGTGGACGTGACCGATACGTACTTCTCCGCCGGCGTGGGACAGTTCGGCGGCGAGGTGGGCCACGCCTATAGCGGCTATCGCGAGTCCGAGGCGCGGGAAATCGCCGCCGTCCACGTAGCGCAGAGCCAGGTGGAGGAGCTCTCCGTCTACGCCGGCGTGTTCACGGCCGAGTACCCGAGCGCAACGGCCGGCGTCGTGAACATGGTGACCAAGGAGGGCGGCCAGGCTTATCATGGAAAAATCTACGTCCGCTCCCTGGCCACCAATGGCATCAAGAATCACGGAAGCAATATCTACTGGGACTACAAGTTCCCGGGTGAAACGAGCACCTTCTATGGGTACGACACGGAGCGCCAGAAGGCCAAGGCCGCGGCCGATGCAGGGGACGCCGCTGCTCTCCGAAAGTACCGCCTGATGACCTGGGAGCCCCAAATCGCGAAGGACAAGTACTTCTACGACCCCGAGGACTCGACGGGCATTGGTAGACCCTTTGACATCGAGGCGAACCTCAGTGGACCCCTGCCTTTCACGAACAAGGGCGGCTTCTTCCTCACCGCGGCCTTCAATCGCTACATGAGTGGCTTACCCTTCGAGCGTGAAGACCACATTACGTTGAGTGCCAAGGTCCACTACAACTTCTCGCCGAGCCAGAAGCTGACCGGTTTTGTCCAGGTGACCGACGGCGGCAAGCTTTTCAACTTTGTCAACTGGAAGTACAACCCGAAGTGGAAATACTACATGGAAGGCGCTCCCAGGTACAAGGACCTTGGCCTGGTGGGTTATCTGAAGTGGACGCACACGCTATCGCCCAAGACCTTCTACGAGGTCTCGGTAAGCCAGAGCAACAAGGAGACCTGGGTTGGCTACCCGGATGACGATGGCGATGGTATGTGCGAGCTGGATGAAAAGGGCGATTTCATCACCTTCGATAAGTTCGAAGACTTCCTGAAGTACGTGGGTGGGAAGCCGGACACCATCTTCAATTCGGATGGCAGCATCCGCAAGATCTACCGCACTATCAAGAGAGGTACCGCCAACGGGTACGTCTTCGGGCACTTCGGCGATCCTGCATACCGCGTGTTCTTCTACGACCAGACGGATCCGGAGTCGGGCATTAACGACGCGAAGCTGTTTATGGTCGGGACCTCGGGCTACTATCGGTCTGCGTACCCGTCGCCCGTATACTCCTACACTAAGCGCTACGCAACGACGGTGAAGGCCGACATCACCAGCCAGGTCACGTATAACCATCAGATCAAGGCGGGAGCCCAATTCCGATACCACACGGTGAGCCGGCGTCACATCGAGTCGCCGCTCGGCGGCAACGGTGTGACCTACCCGTACTCTCGCTTCTGGGTTGATTACCATGATTTCAACCCGATGGAGCTTGCTTTCTACGTTCAGGATCGGATCGAGTATTCGGGACTGATCCTGAACATCGGTGTGCGGGTGGACGGGTACTACACCGACACCTATCGCTTCAAGAATGACTTCCATCCGTTCGATTATGTCCGCGATGAGCTGGGCAACCTGGTGGAGCTGCGGCCGGTATGGGGTGAGAAGGTGCCGTGGAAGTTCTACGTGAGCCCGCGGATCGGCGTGTCCCACCCGGTTTCCGACCGCATGGCCATGCACTACAGCTTTGGCCAGCTCTTCCAGTACCCGAACTTCGCCAGCTTGTACAAGGACATCAACTTCGGTAAGTACAGCTCGTCGCCGAACATTGAGACGACCTGGCCAGAGCAGGAGCCCATCAAGGCTACCGCATACGAAATGGGCCTGCAGTACGCGGTGAGTAACCTGTTTGCTGTGGATGTGACGGGTTACTACCGTGACGTCGAGAACTACCGCTCCCTGTATTTCGTTCTGACGCCGTACACGGGCCCCGGCATGCAGTATATCCACAATTGGGGCTACGCGGACTCGCGCGGGATCGAAGTGACGCTGATCAAGCGTCCGGGCCGGTGGTTGAGCGCTCGCCTGAGCTACGCCTACTCCTACATCAAGGAGCCGGTCGCCATTGCAACCGGAAGCGTCGTGAGGACCTCCTATAGCGCCAAGGTTGACAGCGCGACCCTTGGACGACTGCCCTGGAACCTGATCAGCCAGTACAACTTCTACGAGCGCAACGTACTGGAACGGTCGGGTGCGGGCAATGTAGTGAGCGGCGGCTACGACCGGCCCCATCGCTTCTCCGGGACCGTCATGGCGTTCCTTCCGTATGGTGTGAACGCGACGTTGGTGGGTGAGGCGGCCAGTGGCTTCTACTACCAGCTGACGGAAAACGTCGAGAACGACCCGTACTTCACCATCAGCCGTAAGCTGGGTCAGGGCCCCTGGACGTGGCAGCTGAACGTGCGCCTGGCGAAGGAATTCCGCTTCGCCGGAGACATGCGGGTGAATGTCTTTGGAGAGGTGCGGAACATCTTCAACCGCAAGAATATTTTCGGCTACGCGAATAACCCATTCCAGGAAGCCAAGGACCAGAAGATTTGGGAGCTCGGACGCGACCTCAAGCCGAAGACCGGCGATGAGCACGATCCGGAAGGCGTGTATCGCCAGCCCACGGATACCTATGGTCGCCTGCTGTATGGTGAGCCGCGCACGATCTGGGCCGGTCTGGAATTCTCCTTCTGAACTGAGACCGGGGCGTGGGCGGTGGTAGCCGCCCCGCCCCGAGAGCAGTGTGGCGGCCAAAGGACGTGAGAGAGTGGACTACCGAACCACGAGGGAGAAGGGAACATGAGAAAGAAGATCGGGATCTTGACGATCGCACTTGGACTGTTGGCGTTGCTGACGGCGGGATGGAGGCCAGCCGTCGCGGAGGACGCCAACGGGAACTGCGTGATCGTTGCCGGCGACCATTGGGATCTCTACGTTCCTCCGAATTACATCAAATATGCGACGTGGCCGCGCCTGACCTTCCGCGAGGACCTTTCTTCCCGGGGCAACGCCGGAGCCCCTGGAGCATGGCTGTTCCGAATGACGCGTCTGGTAACAAGCGGCTACTTCGGCAACGCGCCGTGGAGTTGGCCCTTCGGCGAGCACACGTTTGACTTCGATGATTTCATGGTGGCCGTGGAATACAACCCGAACGAGGATTTCGCGGCTCTGAACCAGTCCGTCCACGGGGCGGACAACCGGAACTACGCCTTCCTGCACTACAACAGCAGGATCCCGGGCGCGAACGACCCGAATCGTAACTATGTGATCACCCAGAAGGGGGCTGTTCTGAAAGACGGCCGCAATCTCGCATACTATGAGGCCGGGTGGCCCACCCAATTGGGCGTGGACGTCAAGATGCGCGTTTACAGCTGGACGTTCCCGTACGGAAACTTGGATAACTTCGATATCGTGGAGTACGAGTTCTACAATACGGGCGAGCAGGACGTCAACGGTGACGGTGTGGTGGACCTGCACGGCCAGCGGATCAACGCCCTGGTTCTCGCCTATGACCCGACGGTCTTTAGCTTCCGGATTCTCCGGGACGGCGGTCGGACGTATACGTATCCGAACAGCCGCTACATCGGCTGGGCCTACGATGCCAGCCCGGACGAAAACGGCCATCCTTGGGACATCACGGTGCAGGGACGTGGCTCCGATCCTGGCCGTGAGGACATGCCGGGTATCGGAAACGATGGCTGGTACGCCGACGTCTACTGCGCCTACACGTTCCTCGGGGCGAAAAGGGTAGATGCCAATGGGAACATCCTTGGCAACAAGAACCTGTGCTTCAAGAATGAGGCGGGCGAGGAGGTCATCCCCGCTATCGGCGAAGGAGTTCAGCGTGGTTGGTTCCATACGGTGCAGAGCGGCCGAAACAACGTAAACGATTACACGGCCAAAGGCGTGCACATCTGCGCCACGGGCACCTTCTACGTCGACGGTGGTAAGGGCCGGGACAAGAGCGCCTTCAATCTGGCTCCCAACCCGCGGCTGTTCAAGGATGGTACCCCCGGTAACATCACGACTTTTGTGCCCAAGGATCCGAGCCAGTGGCAGCAGCCGTCGGACGAAAGCCACGAGTACGGCGCGTACATGTTTGCCACTCCACAGCCAATCACCGTTAATGGCGTAAATCGCGGCCTCTGCCCACTGGATCCACAGAATGGCCGGCCGTTGGAGCCGGGGATCTTGGTGCGGGGCGTCACGGGCGAATACCAGTTCAACGGCAATGAGCCGTGGACCAACATCGGCCCGTTTGCGCTCGAAGTGGGCGAACGAATCCGCGTGTACTGGGTACGCGGCGCCGGTTTCCGGCTGCAGGGTGCTCGGAACGCCATCAAGGCGGCGCGGGCCGTCTACAGCACTATGGACGCCACGGGCAATTACCATGTGCCGCGGCCCCCGGATGTGCCCGATATCAAGGTCGATGTGTCACCGGCGGTCCGCCCGTGGATCAAGTGGCAGGAAGTGGCCGGTGCGGACGGCTACAAGATCTACAAGTGCCGTGCGTGGCCGCGCTACAATCCGCTGCTGAAAGGCACCCCCACGGCCGATACCTACTGGACGGTGAATCCGGACAATTTCAACAACGCCGGGGATATTGAGGCGCAGCAAGCCGCGCCGCAGCCGTACAACCCGCTGCTGTCCGATAAGGCGATCGCCGAGTTCATCAAGGAGCAGCAGGGCGAGCACTGGGGACCGTACTATCTCGTCCATGTGGTGAAGAAGGAAAACCTGAGCCAGTACCTGAATCCGGATGCGGACAAGGGTACCTATAAATACGCCTGGGAGGACAATACCCCAGGGACGTTGCTCGGATTCACGTTCTACTACTATGTGGCAGCCTACAAGAAGGAGACCGGGTCCATTCCAGGGCTGGATCAGTACACCTGGCTGGAAACCGGCAAGGTGAACGTGAATGGCCGGACCGGGCTCTGGGAAGGGACGTGGCCGTGGACGGATATGCACGCCTACTACCCGGCCAAGAGTGACGCGGCCAAGAGGAAAGCGGTCGGCGTTGATTTTGTGCTGGCTTCCCGGCCGCTGTCGACCTCCCTGCTGGCCACCGGTCAGCGCCAGATCCAGGTGCGACCGAACCCGTACAAGCGGGCAGCCTTCCACGACGCGGCTATCCACGGGGTGTTCTTCTTCAATCTGCCGTCCGAGTGCACCATTTGGATCTTCGATGTGGCCGGGCAGGTGATTGACAAGATCGACTTCCGGGCCGAGGATCCCAACAACGGTACCTACTTCTGGGACCTGCACTCCAAGGACGGGGCGGAAGTGGCCAGCGGCGTGTACATCTGGGTCGCGGAATTCAAGGGCGGCAAGCAACACGGCGTCTTCTCCATCCTGCGCTGAGGGAACCGGATGATGCTTCTCAGCGAGGTTGTCGTACCCAAACCTGAACGTAGCCAGGGAGATGATAGAATGAGACGACCAGTCAGCTTGCTGATCGTAATGGCTCTGCTGGTCCTGGCTGGGGGCAGCCAGGCGGCGGTGCGGAAGGCGGGCATTAACGGCATGCCCTTCCTGAAGATCGGCGTCGGCGCGCGTCAGGTGGCCCTCGGGTCCGCCGTGACGACCCTGCACGGCACGGCCAATGCCATGTTCTGGAATCCGGCGGGCATCGACTTGGACGCCGGGGCGACGCAAGTGGCGCTGAACCACAACAAGTGGATCATCAGCCTGGATCACGAGGCGGCGGCGATCACCCACGGATTCGGCAACTTGGGGACCTTTGGGCTCGGCTTCATTTACATGGGCATCAACGACATCCCCGCCGATCGTGACATTGCTCCCCCAGGGTTCGAGTACGCCCAGATTGATCAGGCCACGTCTACTACCTACAACTACTACGATGCCGCACTCATCGTCTCCTACGCCAAGCGCCTCACGGACCGGTTTCGGATGGGTGGAAACTTCAAGCTCCTCCGTGAGCACATTGACGACCAGGACGTTACGGCGTTCGCGATCGACCTGGGCGCCATCTACGAGACAGGTTTCCGGGACCTGACCCTGGGCGCAAGGCTATCCAACCTCGGTAGCGATGTGGAGTACTTCGCCATTGCGGTGCCGATCCCGCTGACCTTCTCCATCGGGGCGTCGATGAGCCTTGCGCGTGAGGAAAACAGCGCATTCAAAGTGCTCTTCGACGCGACGAAGCCCCAGGACGCGCCGCAGCTCTACTTCGCGGGTGCGGAGTGGACCTTCGGAGATTGGCTTGCCGTACGCGGCGGCTACAAGTTCAATTACTCCGGCGTGAAAGACGTGAACGGGATCATGACCACGGACGAAGGCGCGTCGTTCGGCGCCGGAATTAAGCTGCCGATGGTCGGAGCCACCAGCATCACCCTCGATTACGCGTTCACCGACTTCGGCATCTTCGACAACACCCACCGCTTCTCCCTGACCGTAGGATTCTGAACGACTTCGCCGCAGGCAGTAGAACGGAGAGCCACCCGCATAGGCAGCGGGTGGCTCTTTTTTATTGCGGCAACTGGCCCAGAACTACGACGGTTCTCCAGCCAGCCGCTGGGACAACGGATAAGGGTTTGCGAAATTCGGCCGAGGTTGCTAAACTTTTATTGTTTCAGCGAGGACGGCTTTGACGACAGGGCTCCCTAAGGTTCAAGACCCGGGTAGGACCTCCGGTTGTTTGGGGAACGCTGAGTTCGTAGGAGGCGCAAGTTGGGTCGTTGCGGCGCTGGGGATTCGGTACGAGGCAGAGGAAAGGCAATCCTGTGCGACCTCGGGGGAGTTGTTGCCCTTTTCGATGAGGAGAGGATTTTCGAGAAACTCCAGCAGGTTGCCTCGGTGGATCTGCGGGAGGAGCGCACCGCTCGATTGGTGGCAGAGACCAAGGAGCTTTTCGATCGTGGACATCTGGGTCCCCGCGAGTTCTACGATCGGCTCAGAGAAGCGATCGGGCTCAACGTGGACTATCCCACATTTACGAGGGTTTGGTCGGATAACTTCTGGCCCAATCACGAGGTCATTAACCTGCTGGGAACACTCCGGGGGCGTTATCGGCTGGTTCTGCTGTCCAACACAGACCCTCTCCACTGGGACTTTATTGACCGGTCGTTTGCCGTGGGGCGTCTCTTTGATGCGCTTGTGCTTTCCTATAGGGTGGGGAGCATCAAGCCGGAGAGGAAGATATTCGAGGTAGCATTGGAGGTGGCGGGCGTGAAGGCGCAGGACGCCCTTTTCGTCGACGACACAGAGCGAAATGTGCTGGCGGCCCGGGAACTGGGAATTCACGCGTTGCTCTACCGGCCGGGACTGGACCTGATGAGGGAGATCGCCAAGGTGTTCGCGGAGGAAAGGGATCACCGGCTATCTGAAGGAGTGGGGGACGTAACCCCGGTTCGCAAGTAGGCGTACCCGAAGGTCGCATCCGGTGGACGGGTGGAGCGAGCGGCAATCGAGAACGGAGGCGGTGATGGCGAAACTGGCGATCCGCGGCGGTGAGCCAATACGTACGAAGCCCTTTCCCACGTGGCCAGTGTGGGGCGAGGAGGAGATTCAGAACCTGGCGGAGGTTGTGCGCAGCGGCAAGTGGGGGCGCCTGCACGGCCGTCGGGTAGCAGAGTTCGAGCGACGATTTGCGGAGTTCCAGCAGGCCAAGCATGGTGTGGCCGTGAATAGCGGGACAACGGCACTTCGTCTGGGGCTTATGGCCGCTGGCTTAGGCGCGGGCGACGGCGTTCTGGTACCCGCGTACACGTTTATCGCTTCCGCCACCGCTGTGATCGAGGCCGGCGGTTACCCGGTCTTTGTGGACATCGATCCGGAGACCTATAACATCGATGTCAGGCGCCTGGAGGAGGCGTTGCGTCCCGGCGTCCGGGGAATCATGCCGGTGCACTTCGCCGGCAGACCCGTGGATATGGACGCGATACGGGACTTTGCGCGTAAGCATGAGCTTATCGTGGTGGAGGACGCAGCCCAGGCATGGGGCGCCGAGTGGCGGGGCAAAAGGGTGGGCGCCCTGGGCGATGCCGGCGCGTTCAGCTTTCAGTCCTCCAAGAACATCAATTCGGGCGAGGGTGGGATCATTCTGACCAATGACGACACGATCGCTGCATTTGCTCGGTCCCATCACAACTGCGGCCGCTGGGAAGGGGGGGAGTGGTACATGCACTACTACTACGGCGGCAACTTCCGCATGACGGAGTTTCAGGGCGCAGTGCTCCTGGCCCAGCTGGAACGATACGAGAGCCATCTCCGCCTGCGCCAGGGAAATGCACAGTACCTGAACCAGAAACTCGGGCAGATTGAGGGGATCCGGATTCTAAGGGAGGATCCGGCGGTCACAAGCCACGCCGAACACCTGTACATCTTCCGGTACCAGAAGGAGAGTTTCGGTAACAAGCCAAAGAAGGCCTTTATCGACGCGCTTCGGGCCGAGGGGATCCCGGCCAGCCCCGGATATTCGCTCCCGCTTTATCGACAGCCCGTATTTGTGGAGAAGGCGTTTGGGCCGCGCGGACGCAGGATTGACCTGCCCGTAGACTACCGGGAGTACCACCTGCCCGCGACGGAACGGGCCTGTTTCGAGGAAGCTGTGTGGCTCACGCAGAACGTACTCCTGGGCACGCGAGAGGACATGGACGACATCGTTCGCGCCGTAGAGAAAGTGCGGGAGAACTGGGAGGAGCTGCCTGATTAGCCGGGCGTCCTGGCCGAAAGTTCAAGCTCCAAGGGCTAGGGAGCGGGACTTGGAAGAAAGTCGGCAGCAGGGGGGCGGGGCAAGCGTCGAAATCCAAGGCAGGCGAGGGCGACCCAATGCCCGCGAACTTGCCACCCCAGTACTTTGAGGCCGAGCGGAAGTACCGCGAAGCTCGCTCCACTCCGGAGAAGCTTGAGGCCCTCAAAGAGATGCTTGCAGTGATGCCCAAACACAAGGGCACCGAGAAACTGCAAGCTGACATCAAGCGGCGCATTGCGAAGCTCAAGGAGGAAGCGCAGAGGGGACGCAAGGGTGGCGGCAAGGGATACTCGATCTACGTGGAGAAAGAGGGTGCGGGCCAGGTTACCCTCGCAGGGCTGCCCAACGTCGGCAAATCGAGCCTGTTGGCCGCATTGACGCGCGCGGAGCCGGAAATCGCGGACTACCCGTTCACGACGCGCAAACCGCAACCGGGCATGCTCCAGTTCGAGAACATCAGCATCCAGCTGGTAGACCTGCCACCCTTGGATCGATGCTACATGGAAGCCTGGGTGCCGGGGATCATTCGCGTGGCCGACGTGGCGCTTCTGGTCATCGATCTCGCGAGTGATGACCCCCTATCCCAAGCGGAAGAGACGATCGAGATTCTGCGATCGCACCGGATCGAGCCCGTCGGTCGAGCGGTCGGCACGGCTGTCACTGGGCCATCCGTGGAGAAACCAGCGGTTCTGGTAGGAAACCGGCTCGACGTGCCGGGCGCGCAAGACAATCTCCAGGTCCTGGCTTCCCTTTACGCGGGCACGTTGCCGGTGGTCGGAGTAAGCGCAGTCACCAGAGCCGGGCTTGACGACTTGGGACGTACCATCTACGCGATGCTCAACATCGTCCGCGTCTACGCCAAACCGCCTGGGAAAACGCCCGACCTTGAGAAACCCTTTGTGTTCCGGAAAGGGAGCACCGTCCTGGATTTCGCTGCTGCCGTTCACAAGGATTTTGCCGAGAAGCTCAAGTTCGCACGGGTTTGGGGGGTGAACAAGTTCGACGGTCAGCGCGTCAATCGGGACTACGTGCTGGAAGAGGGGGACATCATCGAGCTTCACATCTGATTCGCCGCCGGTGTGCTGCAGCGGATAAGCCTAGAAGAGCGATCCCCCGGTGCTTGTGCCGTCGGAGGTCGTCGGAAGAGGGGGACACCCAACCGTCAAGCCTCGTGATCGCCGCCAAAGGGTACGGAGCCGACCGGCTCGGCAGGAGGCCTTGGTCTGCGAACAACGGCATTTGGGGGGATAATGCGTCGGCAAGTTCAGATTTGGCCTTTGCTCCTATCGCGATGCTGGCCCAAACGTTGGGCAGAGCGGACCTGGAGTTGGCCTCGGTGGGGGCGAGCCGATGGCACCGGGGTACCCAGCTCGCCCCCGGATTCGACTTGGGCAGAGCTTTGCCCGGGAGAAGCCGATCGAGGTAGGTTTGGCCGAAAAGGAGGCGTCGTTTCCCATCCTTTTCCGCGACGTCGGCGAAACCTTCGCTTCGCACGGGAGAGGCCTGCGGTCCGAGGCTTCAGGGGTCAGTGGTGCCCAGTGACGCCGAATAGTCTTGACACGACGGGGACCATTGTGTAACTTCGGCTGCTTTCGTATTGCAGGCATGGCAAGCAGCGCAGGGCGATGGTCGATTCGAGGAGAGAGGCACAATGGCGAAGGGTTTGGCACGACGGGATTTCGTCCGGCTGTGCGTTTTGGGACTGGGTGCGATAAGTAGCGCGAGCTGGGCGAGGTGCGCGAAGCGCAGGTTGCGAGGCCCAGCGGAAGCGGGGCCGGCCAGCCTCGGGATGCAGAGCTACTCGCTGCGGAACTTCGACGTCCTGGACGCGATTCGCCGGACACACGAGCTGGGGCTACGTCATATCGAGATCTTCCCGGGCCACCTACCGGTCGATGCAGACGCAGAGCGGATACGAGCTGTCCAGGCGGCGCTGCAGGCACATCAGATGCGCTTGACTGCCTACGGCGTGGTTCGCTTCGACAAGGACGAAGCCGCGGCCAGACGGTACTTCGAGTTTAGCAAGAAGATGGGTATTCCGGCCCTGAGCGCCGATCCGGAGCCGACAGACGAAACGATGGGCATGCTGGAGAAGCTCGCTTCGGAGTACGACGTCA